>JADGOP010000064.1 GCA_017882935.1 Actinomycetota bacterium | reverse complement strand
CTCACCAGTCGCCGCCTCCGCCGCCGCCGCACCCGCTGACCCGAGGTCTGGTCGCAAACCGACCGCCACGGTCGGTTCGGGACCAGACCTGGCAGAAAGGAGCCGTCATGCCGTACAGCAGCGGGCGCGTCGTCCACGACGCCGACGCCCACATCATGGAGACACCCACGTGGCTGCGAGACCACGCCGACCCGGCCGTCCGCGACCGCATCGAGCCGCTGCGCTACCCCGGCGGCAACGAGCTGCGCCAGACGGGTGACCCCGAGGCGCAGCAGCGCGACCTCGTGGCCGCCTTCGACCGCCTCGCCGAGCGCCACGCCTCCGCCGAGTACCAGGCGGTCGAGGCCGAGGAGATCATGCTCCGCAAGAACTTCGCGGCCACCGGTGCCTTCCTGCCCGAGGACCGCGGCCGTGCCCTCGACCTGCTGGGCTTCTCGAGCCAGCTGGTGTTCAACACCTTCCACAACCGGCGCCTCCACGACTGGGAGCACAGCGGCGACCTCGACCTGGCCTACGGCGCCGCCCGCGCCCACAACCGCGGCATGGTCGAGTTCTGCGCCGCCGACCCCCGGCTGCTGCCGTCGTGCTACGTGCCCCTGGTCGACTTCGACCGCGCCGCGGCCATGACCGACGAAGCTCTCGCCGACGGCGCCGCGGCCCTGCTCGTGGCCTCGGGCTGCCCGCCGGGGCACTCCCCCAGCCACCTCGGCCTCGACCCCGTCTGGGCCCGGGCCCAGGAGGCGGGCGTGCCCATCGTCTTCCACGTCGGTGGCACCGGCGACCTCATCGACCCCGCCTACTTCCGCAACGGCCTGCCCGTTCCCCCCGACTTCCACGGCGGCGAGGAGAACTTCCGCTCGGTCGACTACATGGGCATCCCGGGGCCGCCAGCCCAGACGCTCGCCACGATGATCTTCGACGGTGTCTTCGAGCGCTTCCCCGAGCTGCGCCTCGGCGTGATCGAGCAGGGCGCCATCTGGGTGCCGTCGTGGATGCGCCAGATGGAGTCGGCCTTCGAGGCCTTCGCGCGGCACGAGGAGCGGCTCCGGGCGCTGTCGCTGCGGCCGAGCGACTACGTGCGCCGGCAGCTGCGCTTCACGCCGTACCCCACCGACGACGTCGGCTGGATCACCGAGCAGGCCGGTCCCGAGGTGTGCCTGTTCTCGTCGGACTACCCGCACGTCGAGGGCGGGCGGCGTCCGCTCGAGCGCTTCGAGGCGTCACTCGGCGACGCCTCCGACGAGGTCCGCCAACGCTTCTACCGCGACAACTTCCTCGACCTCATGGGTCGCTCGGCAGCGGCCCTCGCCGCCTGACGGGCAGGGCGCGCTCAGGCGCTGACGTCGTCGCCCGGCTCCGAGTCGCTGAGGTCGGGCACGGCGGTGCCCAGGGCCTCGGCGATGCGGCCGATGGTGGCGTCGTCGAGGTTGGCGTAGACCAGCCGTGCCCCGGTGAAGCGCGAGGCCTCCTCGACGAGGGCGTTGCGGTCGAGGTCGGTGACGAGCAGCGCCACCATGGCGTTGCCCGGCTGGATCGTCTCCTTGAACCAGGTCTCCCACTCGTCGGAGATGCCCAGGTCGACCACCTTGGCGGTGAGCGCCCCGGCACCGGCCCCGAGCGCCGCGCCGGCCACCCAGCCGACCGGGCCGCCCAGGATCAGGCCGAACAGTCCCGCCCACAGCGCGCCGGAGAACGCGGTGCGCCCCGGGGACGGGTCGATGGTCTCGTGCACCACGGTGCGGCCCTGCTCGTTCTTGATGATGGTGACGGCATCGCGCAGCTTGAGGCGGCCCTGCGCCGCGAGGCGGGTGGCCTCGGTGAGGAACTCCTGGGCGCGGAAGACGTCGTCGAACGAGATGCCCACCAGCACCTGGGGCTCGTCGGTGGGCTTGTCGTGCTCGTGGCTCATGGCCACAGTCTCCCTCAGACGACCTTGCCTGCCACCACCGGCTGGTTGCTCGAGGTGGCGACGCCGCCCTCGACCTCGTCGGTGACGGCCAGGGCGTCGAGCGGGCCGTTGGTCTGGAACGGCACCGCGTCGGCCCCGGCGGTGAAGATCCCGAGCGAGGTGACGTGCTTCCCGCGCACGCCCCAGAGCTGGTACGTGCGGCCGGCGCGGAGCGTGGGCAGGTCGGTGGTGACCAGGTAGCCCACACCCTGGGGCGTGACCACAGCCGGGACCGAGACCTTGCCATCGGCCGACTTCAAGCGCGCATGGCTGAAGCCGGGGTCGTTCATCGCCTTCGACACGACCTGCTGGAGGCCGACCTTCGAGAGCGCCGAGTTGACGTGGTCGAGCCGGGAGTTCTGCCGCACCACCACGATGCCGAGGGCCAGCACAGCGACGGCGGCGGCCGCGGCCACGCCCACGAAGGCCGACAGGCGCACCCGCCGCTCACGGTGCGGGGCGAGCGAGGTCACCGGGGCAGCCGCGGCCTCGGCCCCGGCCTCCTCGGCCGCCGGCTCGCCCGGCGGGGCGAAGGCAGCCAGGCGCAGCGCAGGTGGCGTCTCCTCGAGCGAGGCCGAGATGCGGTCCCACAGGCCGTCGGGGGCCGTGGCGCCCGTGTGGGCGAGCATCGAGGCCACCTCGCGGTGGCCCGCGACCTCGGCGCGGCACGCCGGGCAGGTGGCCAGGTGCTCCTCGACGAGCACGCGCTCGTCGGGGTCGACCGCGTCGAGCGCGTAGACGCCCAGCAGGTCGCGGAGCTCCTCGTGGGTGGGTGTGGTGCTCACAGCTGCCCCCCGATCCCCGAGTCGGCGAGATCGACGCGCAGGCGCTTGAGGCCCGAGCGGATGCGGCTCTTCACGGTGCCCTCCGGTTCGTCGAGCATCACCGCGACCTCCCGGTAGGTGCAGCCGCCCAGGTAGGCGAGCTCGATCGGGCGGCGCTCCCGGTCGGGGAGCTGCACCAGGGCGGCGCGGACCTGGTCGGCCACCGCCATGTCCCACACCTCGTGGGCCACGTCGTAGCCCGACTCGGCGGTCTCCCGGACGTCGCGGTCCTCACGCTTGCGGCGCGAGCTCTCGGCACGGATCAGGTCGACGGACCGACCGTGGCACTGCGCCAGCAGGTAGGACCGGAGCGAGCCGCGGCCCGGGTCGAACTTCTCGGGCGTGTTCCACAGCCGCAGGAACACCTCCTGCACCACCTCCTCGGCCAGGCTCACGTCGGAGAGCAGGCGCCGGGCCAGGCCGAACACCGCACCTGCGTGGCGGCGGTACGCCTCGGCCAGGGCTTCCTGGTGGTAGCGGCTGATGGCGACGACGAGGCCGGCATCGCTCAGCTCCGACGCCGGCAGCGCCTCGTCACCCAAGTAGATCACGCCCCGTCTACGTCGCCGGCCGACTTCCCGGATGACCCTATCGGGGCACGAGGGGCTCCCGTTCGGCCCAAACGGGGCCCGAGCGGCTATCCTGGCCAGGCTTTTGTGCGACCACACAGGCGTTCCCCACGACCAGAAGGGAGGTGACGGCCATGCGACGAGGTGAACCTCCCAGTAGACGCTCCCCGTCGACCCTCTCCCGCTGCCCCGTCACCGTGGTCGCCGCAGGTCCTCCCGGCTCCTAGCCCGCAGGTCCCGCCGCCTCCCACGCTCCCGCGGCAGCCCGTCCGTGCCGCCTGCGCCCAGCCACTCCGGCTGGCGCGCTCCACCAGCCGGAGGTCCGTCGTGGCCCGTCGCCCATCCCTGCCCACGCCCGCCCCGCTCCGTCATCGGGCCGAGCGCCACGCCCACCGCGGCCTGCTCACGCACCGGTCGGTGGCCGATGCCCTGATCTCGCTCGCCGGCATCGTCGGCCAGCCCGTCCGCAACCAGGCCGGTGACGAGGTCGGCCGCGTCGCCGACGTGGTCGCCCGCTGGGACGGTGGCCCCTACCCGCCCGCCACCGGCCTGGTGGTCAAGGTCGGGCGCCGCCCCGCGTTCCTGCCCATCGCCCAGGTGGCCACCATGAAGGCCGACGAGGTCCGGCTGCGCTCGGCCCGGCTCGACCTGCGCGACTTCCAGCGCCGTCCCGGCGAGGTGGTGCTGGGCCGCGACGTCCTCGACCGCCAGCTCGTCGACGTCGACGGCGTGCGGGTGGTGCGCGCCAGCGACCTCTACCTGGCCCGGGTCGGTCTGGCCTGGCGCCTCGTGGGCGTCGACGTGAGCTTCCAGAGCCTGCTCCGCCGCCTCGGCCCGGCGCGCCGGCGCCACCGCGCCACGCCCGACCGCGTGCTCGACTGGTCGGCGGTGCAGCCCTTCGGCTCGCAGCCCGGCGAGCTGCGCCTGTCGCGGTCCAGCCAGGCCCTCAAGCGCCTCCGCCCGTCGGAGGTCGCTGACCTGCTCGAGGAGCTGGGCCGTGACGAGCGCCAGGCGCTGCTCGACGCCCTCGACCCGGGCGTCGCCGCCGACGCGCTCGAGGAGATGCAGCCCGAGGAGCTGGAGCAGCTGCTGCGCGAGGCGCCGGTGGCCCGCGCTGCGGCCCTCGTGGCTGCCATGGAGCCCGACGAGGCGGCCGACGCGTTGCGCGACCTGGGCCCCGAGGAGCGGGCCGAGCTGCTCGACGCCATGCCCGACGAGACCGCCGGCGACCTCGCCGCGCTGCTCACCTTCTCCGAGGAGTCGGCCGGTGGCCTCATGACCACGCACCTGGTCACCGTGCCGGTCGGTACCTCCGTTCAGACGGTGCGAGACCGGCTCCGCGAGGAGACCGAGCACCGTGCCGACGTCGACCGGGTCCTCGTCATCGACGACGACGGCACCCTCGTCGACGACCTCGCGCTGTTCGACCTCTTCCTCGCCGACCCCGACGCCGCGGTCGACGACCTCGTCGAGCCGCCCTGGCCCGTCACCGTCCACGCCGACGCGTCGCTCGAGGAGGTCGTGGCGCGGCTCGTCGACAGCCGCGCCGCCTCGGTGGTGGTGGTCGACGAGGCCGACCGCCCCATCGGCCGGATCCTCGCCGACGACGTCGTCGACGCGCTCGTGCCCGAGAAGGCCAAGCTCCGGTTCCCGAGGATCCTGGCATGACCGCGCTCGACCCCTTCGAGCGTCGGCCGCGCGCGCCGAACGTCGCCGTCCCCGACGCCGGGCTCGCTCCGGGCGCGCCCGACGACGGCGTCGGGCCCACGCTCGGCCCACCGGCGCCGCGCCGCACGCGCCGGCGTCGGGCGCTCGTGGTGCTGGCCGTGCTGGGACCGGGCCTCATCGCCGCCAACGCCGGCAACGACGCCGGCGGCATCGCCACCTACGCCTCGGCCGGGGCGCAGTTCGGCTACCGCACCCTCTTCCTCATGGTGCTGGTCACCGTCGCGCTGGTCGTGGTGCAGGAGATGTCGGCGCGGCTGGGCGCGTTCACCGGCGAGGGCCTGGTGTCGCTCATCCGCGAGCAGTTCCCCCTGCGGGCCGCAGCGCTGGCGGTGGTGTGCCTCATCGTGGCCAACCTCGGCCTTGTCGTGTCGGAGTTCGCCGGCGTCGGCGCCGCGTTCGAGCTCTTCGGCGTGAGCCGCTACCTCAGCGTCCCCATCGCCGCGCTGGTGCTGTGGGCCATGGTCGTGTTCGGGTCCTACCGCTACGCCGAGCGCATGTTCCTGATGCTCGGGCTGGCGTTCGTGGCCTACCCCGTCGCCGCCATCCTCGGGCACCCGCGCTGGGCCGCCGTGGGAGCGCAGACGGCGTGGCCCCACTTCGTGGCGAGCGAGCCCTTCCTGCTCCTGGCCGTCGCCATCGTCGGCACCACCATCACGCCCTACATGCAGCTCTACCAGGCGGCCGCCGTCGCCGACCGTGGCCTCGGGCCCGAGGACTACCCCCTCGTGCGCCTCGACACCATCGTGGGCACCATCGTCGCCGAGATCGTGTCGATGGCCATCATCATCGCCACCGCGGCCGTCATCGGCGGCACCGGTGCGCTCGGCTCGGCCGAGGACGCCGCCAAGGCGCTCGAGCCGGCGGTGGGCTCCGCCGCCAAGGTGCTGTTCGGCATCGGCCTGCTCGGCGCCTCGGCCCTGGCAGCCGCGGTCGTGCCGCTCTCGACCGCCTACGCCATCTCCGAGGCCGCCGGTGTCGAGCGCTCGGTGTCGAGCAAGTTCACCGAGGCACCCGTGTTCCTCGGCCTCTTCACCGCGCAGATCGTCATCGGCGCCGCGGTGGCGCTGGCCCCGGGCAACCTCATCAAGCTCCTCATCAACACGCAGGTGCTCAACGGCCTGATCGCGCCGGTCATCCTCGGCTTCATCCTGGTGCTCGCCAACCGGCGCGAGGTGCTGGGCGACGCCGTCAACGGTCCCCGGTTCCGGGTCCTCGCCACCATCTGCGTCGCGGTGGTGTCGCTCCTGGCGGTCGCCGTCGTCGTGCAGACCGTGGTCAGCTGGATCCGGTGAGCGCAGGTCGCGTCAGGCCCGCACGAAGCGGCTGACGACCTCGATGTGCGACGTGTGGGGGAACAGGTCGACCAGCGTGCAGGCGTCGAGCCGGTAGCCCGCGGCGGCCAGCAGCCCGGTGTCGCGCCCGAGGGCGGCCGGGTCGCAGCTCACGAGGACCAGCAGCGGCGCGCCGGTGGCGGCCACCGCCGCGACCCCCTCGCGGCCGAGGCCGGCACGGGCCGGGTCGGCCACCACCACGTCGGCGGGCATCGGCCGCCAGCCCTCGAGCGAGGCGCGGATGACCTTGACGTGCGGGAGGTCGGCGAGGTTGTGGCGGGCATCGACCACCGCCGGCCGGTGCCGCTCGACCCCGACGATGCTCCACGGGCCGACATCGAGGGCCTCGAGCTCGGCCGCCAGCCCACCCGAGAAGAGGCCCACGCCGCAGCAGAGGTCGACCATCGTGCGGTGGGCGGTGCCACCCCCGGCTGCCGGGCGCGGGACGTCGTCGAGCACGGCAGCGGCGTCTCGGATCTGCCGGCCGACTTCCTCGACCAGCGCCACCGCCCCGTCGGCGCGGGTCTGGAAGAAGGAGCTCGCCGAGATGCGCCAGCGTCGACCCAGCAGCTCCTCGTGGAGCCAGGCATGCCGGCCACGGCGCAGCTCGTCGCTGCCGACCACGAGCACGTCGGCGGGCACCGCCACGCCACGGCCCCGGGGGTCGGCCACCACCAGGCGCTCGCCGGTACCGGCCCCGGCCCGCAACGTCACCTCGCGGCAGCCGTCGAAGCGGCCCGCGGTGACCAGCTCGGCCAGCAGCGGGTGCGCCACCAGGCACGAGTCGACCTCGACCGGATCGTGGCTGTGCGCCCGCCGGAACGCGGCCTGCCCGTCGACGGTGGAGAGCCGCAGGGTGGTGCGGTAGCCCTCGGTGGCGAGGTCGGGGCCCGGGGCCACGTCGACGTCGGGAGTGCCACCCAGGCGGCTGAGCGAGTCGGCCACGAGCTGCTGCTTCAGGGAGCGCTGCGTGGCGATGTCGAGGTGCTGCCAGCCGCAGCCACCGCACCCCCGAGCCACGTGGGGGCATGGCGGCGTGACCCGGCCCGGCGCGGCCTCGAGCACGTCGAGCACCCGGCCGCGGGCGAAGGTCTTGCGCTCGTCGGTGACGTCGACCCGGACCCGCTCGCCGGGGAGCGCCCCCTCGACGAAGACCACCCGCCCGTCGGCCTGGCGGGCGACGGCCTCTCCCCCCACTGCCATCGACGTGCACTCGAGCTCGACGATCGCCACGGTGCGGGAGCGTACCGGGTCGCTCCCGCCGCCCCGACGGCCGCTTCCCCCGGCGCGCCGCCCCATCCATTCGCCGCGACCGGCGGCGACCGGGGAGACTGGGCGGGTGACCGCCGAACCGCGCCCGATCCAGATCGCCCCCTCGGTGCTGCCCGCCGACTTCGCCCGGCTCGGCGAGGAGGTCGCCGCCCTCGAGAAGGCCGGCGTCGACCGCATCCAGTGGGACGTCATGGACGGCAACTTCGTGCCGAACCTCACGTTCGGCCCCGACGTCATCGCCGCCTGCCGGCCCCACGTCGACCTCCCGTTCGAGGCGCACCTCATGGTGGAGCGCCCCGACGAGCTGGCCCCCCGCTACGTCGAGGCGGGGTGCGAGCGGCTCATCGTCCACGCCGAGGCCTGCACCCACCTGCACCGCACGCTCGGCGGCATCGCCGAGCTCGGTGCCCGGGCCTCGGTGGCCCTCAACCCCGCCACGCCGGTGTCGGCCGTCGCGCACGTGCTCGACCTCGTCGACATGGTGCTGATCATGACCGTGAACCCCGGGTTCGGCGGGCAGCGCTACATCGCCACCATGGAGCCGAAGATCGCCGAGCTGCGCGCGCTGGTGCTGGCCCAGGGTGCCGACGTCGACATCGAGGTCGACGGTGGCATCGGTCCCGACACCGTGGCCGGCGCGGCCCGGGCGGGCGCCAACGTCCTCGTGGCCGGCAGCTCGCTGTACCGCGACCCCGACGGGCTGGAGCACGCCGTCACCGAGCTGCGCGGCCTGGCCGAGGCCACCCGCTGACACCGCTCCAGCGAGTCGCCCCACCGGCTCCGGCCGACCCTGGGACCGCCGAACACCCGGGTACGGTGGCGCCATGACACGCCGCCTCCCCCGCCTGCGCACCGCAGCGGCCGGGTCGGCCCTGCTGCTGGTGTTCGTCGCACCCGGGTGCGCGCACCGCAACGGCAACACGGCTGCGTTCTGCGCCATGGTCCCACGCACGCCTGCCGTGTCGTTGCTGGTCGACACCGTGCAGGGGGGCAGCATCGCCACCACCGTGGCGCGCATCAACTCGCTCGCCGCGAGCATGCGCTCGCTCGAGCGGGTCGCGCCGCGCACCGTCCGCACCGACGTGGCGATCACCGCCGACTTCGCCGAGCACCTCGCCGACGAGCTGCGCGACGTGCCCGACACGCCACCCACCACCGCCACGACCGTCCCCGTGACGCCGGCCGTCCCGGGGGGCGTGCCCACCTCGGTGCTCCCCGGCTACGCCCCGAACCCCTACCAGTCCGTCCCCGGTGGGACCTACAACCCTTACGTCGACCCGCGGGTGATGGCCGTCGACCGCGTCTTCAGCCGCTCCCCGCGCGCGCTGCGCGCGACGAGCTCGTTCGTCGGGTACGCCAAGAAGCACTGTGGCGCCAACGTGGTGCCGCAGGGCTACCAGAGCACCGGCGACTCGGGCGACGGGGGCCCCGGCGGGATCGGGATCAACTAGCTGCTGCCGGTCAGCCCATCTCGCCGCGGCGGACGATGACCCGGTCGATGATGCCGTAGTCCTTGGCCTGCTCGGCCGTGAACCAGCGGTCGCGCTCGGAGTCGGCCTCGACCTGCTCGAGGTCCTGACCGGTGTGGAAGGCGATGCGCTCGGCCATGAGCTTCTTGATGTAGGCCATCTGCTCGGCCTGGATC
>JADGOP010000063.1 GCA_017882935.1 Actinomycetota bacterium | reverse complement strand
TTCCCACAGAACATTCGCGGCGGGAGGGGGCACGGGGGGAGGGGTCAGCCGAGGGTGCCGAGCGCCAGGTTCACGACCCGGTCGATGTCGAGCTCGGAAGTGACCAGCACCGGCACCCGGCCCTGTGAGCGGGCGCCCAGCTCGAACTCGGCCCGTGCCAGGTCGGGGTGGTCGATCGGGTCGGGGACGTCGATGAGCAGCCGCTCGAACAGGATCCCGTGCAGCGGCGTGCCGGTGAAGCGGGCGATGCCGGGGTGGCGGTACACGAGGCGGCCGGCGCGCAGGTCGCCCGCCGGGGTGCTGCGGTACATCGGCAGGGGGTTCCCCCGGGCCCGCAGTCGCTGGCTCAGGGCCATGATCACCCAGTGCTGCCAGGCGGTGCGACGGTCGGTGAACGCCAGCAGGTGGTTCAAGGTGATGGGGTGCTTGCCCCGGTCGAGCATGAGCAGCGCCGGCTCGTAGGTGCGACGCCGGTTGCCTGCCCGGGTCTTGGTGATGGCCCGGCCGTCGGGACGCTTGCGGGGCACGGTGGCGAGCGCCCGGTGCTCGAGGTAGTGGCGGGCGCGGGTGCCGTTGTCGCGGGCCCGCAGCAGCACCTGGTCGTCGTAGGCCTGGTGCGCCACCGGGTCGGCGGCGCGGGCCGCCTTCACGATGATGTCGAGGGCGGCCACGAGGACCCGGTTCTCGACGGTGTCGTAGGCCCGCGAGGCCGAGCTGCAGACGTAGACGTCGGTCGCGCCCGGGGTCCCGGCACGCGCGGCGAGCGTCTCGCTCCACAGCACCGGCCCCCGCACCTCGCCCTGGCAGCGGAACGGCGTCGAGGTGGTGGCGATGGCCAGCGAGCGGACCAGCAGCGGCATGCTGGCGAGCAGGTTCTCGGCCTCGGGGCACGTCGCCAGCACCGCGCCGACGAGCTGGCGGATCAGCACCGGCGACAACCCGAACAGCGCCTGGCCGGACTCGATCGGGTCGATGGGCGTCGACAGCTGCTTCCAGAGCAGCCGCGTGGCGGCGTTGGGGTCGTTGACGGCGTCCTCGGCCGGGGCGACGGGGCGGCCCGCGTTGCGGGGCTCGACGGCGGACGCGTCGTCGGCCACGTCAGGACGCCAGGTCGACGCCGAGGACCTCGATCATGGTGCGCTTGGCTTCGAGCGCCTCCGGCGGATCGAGCATCTCGGCCATGCAGCGGAACAGGCGCCGGGCACCGGTGTCGTCGATGCCCTCGAACTGCGGCAGGAAGTAGGCGTAGAAGACCTCGTACAGGAGCCGCGAGGTGGTGGGGTTGTCCTGGCGGCGGCGCTGCACGTAGCGGGCCGCGTCGAGGTAGACCGCGGGGCCGAGGTCGCGGAACATCCGCAGGGGCAGCAGCTGCTGCACCAGGTCCTGGCCGGCGAGGATGCGGCGGAAGCCGGCCTCGTCGGGCGACGACACCTCGATGAAGGCGAAGCGCCGCATGAGCGCGTACGACATCTCGAACAGCAGGTTCTTGTCGAACACGTTCATGGTGGCGATGATGCGCCACGTCGACGGCACCCGGATGGGGGTGGTGTCGTCGGGCGGCTCGACACCGGGCGGGACGATCGAGAGGTGGTTGTGCTGCCCGGCCCGCTTGAACGGCAGCACCACGGCCTGCCCGGAGAGGACGGTGAAGAGCTGGCCGAACGCCCGGTCGAAGTTCGAGCGGTTCAGCTCGTCGATCACGAGCCACCGGCCGCTCTCGATGGCGTCGATGAAGAGCCCGGACCGGAAGATCAGGCCCTCGGACGTGGGCTGGAAGCCGCCGATGGTCTCGAAGGTGGTCCACTCGGTGGTGGCCGTGGTGGGCAGGTAGCCGGTGCAGAGCATCGAGCGCTGCCCGACTTCGGCAGCCAGGTACGACAGCGTGGTCTTGCCGGTGCCGGGAGGGCCGGTGAGGATCACGTGCTTGCCGGCGTCCATGGCCGCGACGAGCTGATCGAGCACGTACGGCGGGAACTCCATCTTCACGGCCTCGGCCGCCTTCGCCAGCTCTTCGGCAGTGAACTCAGCCATGGATCTGTAGTCGGCCCGGAGGGCCGCGCCTTGAGGGCGCCGGACCGTCGCGCCGAGAATGACCCGCAGCGCAGCACGTTCCGTAGCGGCCGGGGCGGCTTCGGCGGGTTCAGCGGTGCCGGAGCGTGGGATGCGGCAGGAAGGCCACCGCGCCGTGGGTGCGCGCCTGCACCTCTCGCTCGACGAGATGGTCGACCAGGAGGGCGTAGGGCACCTCACCCGTGAGCTCGACGAGCTCGTCGCGGAGCGACGCGTAGACCGGCTCGTGGCCGACGAAGGCGTCGGGGCTCTCGGTGCACCACCAGTGGAAGTCGTGGCCGCCTTCGCCCCAGTCGCGGCGCTTCCACTCGCGGACGGTGGAGGTGACGTGCCCGTGGTCGTCGGTCTCGTCCTGGCGGCGCAGGGGGAGCTGCCAGCAGACCTCGGGCTTCCAGCCGATGAAGCTCTCGCCCTCGGCGGCGGCGGCCTGGTGCAGCGCGCACCCGGGGCCGGCGGGAAAGCCCGGGCGGTTCAGGAAGATGCAGGCGTCGTCGACGAGCCGGCTCACGGTCTCGCCGGCCTTGTTCACCTTGACGGGGCCACCGCGCTTCTTGGCCTCGCGGCGGAACTGCCACTGGTCGTCGGTGAGTCGCTTGGCCGCGACCTCGACCCGCTTGCGGTCGGCGTCGTCGACGAAGTGGGCGCCGTAGGAGCAGCAGCCCTGCACCAGCTCCGGCGCGGCTTCGGTGAGCACGCCCTTGCAGCCGTTGCCGAAGATGCACGTCCAGGGGCTGGTGAGGAAGGTGACGTCGAAGACCCAGGTGCGCTGCTCGTCGGGGTCCTGGAAGCTGACCCACTCGTGGACGTCGGCCGGTTGGGAGGGGGTGGGATCAGGCACGTGTGGTCTCTCGGGAGGGGGCCGCATCGGCGGAGGACGGGGTCATGGCTCGGCGGTGGTCGGGGCGTGCCAGGCGCGCGGGTTGGCGGCCGCCATCTCGGCCCACAGCTCACCCGCGGCGAGCAGGCCGCGCCAGAACTGCGCCATGACCATGCGCTCGTTGGGGGCATGGATGCGGTCGTCGGGCAGTCCGACCCCCAGGAAGAGCACCGGCGCGCCGAGCACCCGTCCGAGCGCCTCCTCGGGCCCGCTGCCGCCGACGCGGGTGAGCAGCGGGGGCGCGCCCCACACCCGCTCGATGGCCCGGGTGAGCGCGCCGAACGACCAGTGGTCGGTGGGCGTGCGGGCCGGCGCCACGCCGCCGTGGGGCTCGATGTCGACGCGGATGCCCTGCGGCACGCGTCGCCGCACCCAGGCCTGGAACAGCTCGCTGATGGCGTCGGGGTGCTGGTCGGCGACGAGGCGGAAGCTGATCTTGGCCTCCGCCCAGGCGGGCACGATGGTCTTGACGCCCTCGCCCGTGTAGCCGCCGTGCAGGCCCACGACCTCGGCCGTGGGACGCGAGCCGATGCGCTCGAGGGTGGTGCGCTGGTGCTCGCCCTCGAGGCGCTCCACGCCCGCGTTCTGCATGAAGGCGTCCTCGTCGAAGGGCTGTGCGGCGAGCGACTCGAGCTCGTGGGGCGCGAGCGGGCGGACCGCGTCGTAGAAGCCCGGCAGCGCCACGCTGCCGGTGTCGTCGTGCAGCGCGGCGACGATGGCCGCGAGGTGGTGCAGGGGGTTGGGCACCGCACCGCCGAAGAGCCCCGAGTGCAGGTCGGTGGTGGCCGACGTGAGCCGGACCGTGAACGCCACGAGCCCGCGCATGGCCACGTCGGTGCTCGGCACGTCGACCGCCAGCATGCCGGTGTCGGACACGACGATGGCGTCGCACGCGAGGAGCGCGTGGTGGCGGGCGAGCAGGTCCTCGAAGTTGGGGCTGCCGACCTCCTCCTCGCCCTCGATGAGGAACTTGAGGTTGACCGGCAGCCGGCCCTCGGTCTCGAGCAGGCCCCGGGCCGCCTCGATCTCGTAGAGCACCTGGCCCTTGTCGTCGATTGCGCCCCGCGCCAGGCACTCACCGTCGACGATGACCGGCTCGAAGGGCGGCGAGCGCCAGGCGTCGATGGGGTCGACCGGTTGCACGTCGTGGTGGCCGTAGACGAGCACCGTGGGTGCGTCGGGCCCCGCGTGCAGCCAGTCGGCGTAGACGCTCGGGGCGCCCGGGGTGTCGATCAGCGCGACGTGGTCGAAGCCGGCGTGGCGCAGCAGGTCGGCGGCGAACTCGGCCGAGTTGCGGACGTCGACGGCGTGCGCGGGGTCGGCTGACACCGACGGGATCCGGAGCCACTCGAGCAGCTCGCCGACGATGCGCTCGCGCTGGCGCTCGACGTAGTCGTCGAGGCGGAGGGGTGGGGTCACCGGTTGGAGGGTAGCGGTCGTTCGGCAGCGGTCGTGACCCCCGGCCCCGTCTGCAACCATGCAGGGCATGACCCGATCGAACGAGGACCTGCGCGAGCGGTTGGCGGGCATCGCCGAGGAGCTGGCCGACCGGGCGATGCTGGCCCTGCGCGAGGCCATCGAGGCCGGCGCGACCGGCCGCCCCGACGAGGAGCGGCGCCTCACCCGCGCCCGCACCGCCGTCGAGAAGGCCATGCACCTCCTCGACGACTGACCCTCCACCAACCCCGCCCCGACCTTCCGCGTTCTGGGTGGGAATCGGCGTGCCCCAGCACGCCGATTCCCATCCAAAGCGCGAGGTATGGCGGGCGTGGCGGCGGGGATCGGGCCGTCAGACGATGGGGGGCGGGGCGCTCGGCAGGGCGTTGAGGCCGCCGATGAGCCGGTGCAGCTCCGAGGTGCGGAAGATGTCGAAGGGCATGACGAGGCGGGGCAGGTCGACCACGTCGTCGGTTGCGACCTCGTCGGGGAGGGCGGTGGTGCGCTCGATGCGGCCGGCGTCGGTGCACAGGTCGCCGAAGCGGTCGTTGAGCTCCTGCACCTCGGCGTCGGTCGGCGGGGCCTTCAGCCGCAGCACCAGCCGGCTCCCCACCCAGCGGATGGAGTGGTAGTTGCGGAAGAAGCCGAGCAACGAGCGGGTCGCCTCGGTGGCGTCGTCGGTGACCCGCACCAGGTCGAGGTCGCCCGGCGAGATGAGCCCCATCGTCTCCACCTCGGTGCGCAGCAGGTGCATCATGGCGTGCCAGTAGGTGCCACCCGGGACGTCGAGCAGCACGATGGGCGCGGGGACGGCCTTGCCGGTCTGCTGCAGCGTGAGCAGCTCGAAGGTCTCGTCGAGCGTGCCGAACCCGCCGGGCAGGGCGACGAAGCCGGCCGACTCCTTCATGAGCATCAGCTTGCGGGTGAAGAAGTACTTCATCGACACCAGCTTCGGGTCGCCCGAGATGATGGCGTTGGCGTTGGTCTCGAAGGGCAGCCGGATGCTCACGCCGAACGAGCTGGCCCGCCCGGCGCCCTCCATCCCGGCCTGCATGATGCCGGGGCCCGCGCCGGTCACGACCATCCACCCGTGCGACGCGAGCTGGTGCGCCAGGTCGCGGGCCTGCGCGTAGAGCGGGTCGTCGTGCCGGGTGCGCGCGGAACCGAACATGGTGATCTTCGGGACGTCGCGGTAGGGCGCGAACGCCCGGAAGGCGGCGCGCATCTCCCGCAGTGTCGCGGCGGTGATCTTGAGGTCGAGCCGGTCGGTGTCGTCGGTGGCGAGCCGCGTGGCCGACACGAGGATGTCGAGCAGCAGGTCGCGGTCGTCCGTTGGGTTCGCCAGGTCGAGCACGGCCCGGAGGGCCTCGTCGAGGTCGGGGTTTCCGGTGGTGGCGTCGCGCCGTGCAGGTGTCATCTCGCTGCGAGCCTCGCGCGGCCGGCGCAGGCGATCGGGCTCATGGCCGAGAGTTCACGCGCGTGACGGCACGCCGGCACCCGCGGTTCAGGCGGTGACGCCTGCGGTCTGGGGATCGACCCGCCCGTAGAGCGTGGTGCGCTGCTCGAGCGGGCGACCGAGGGGCTCGACGACGAGCCGGAACGACGACTCGTCCATGGCCTGACCGTGGCTGGCCCCCGCGGCGCGGGAGATGTTCTCGTCCATCAGGGTGCCGCCGAGGTCGTTCACCCCGGCCTGGAGGAGCTGACGGGCGCCGTCGATGCCGTTCTTCACCCAGGACACCTGGATGTTGTCGATGGCGCCGCGGTACGCGATGCGGCCGACGGCGTGCATCAGGACGGTCTCCCGGAAGGTGGGGCCGCGCCGGGCCCTGTGCTGGAGGTAGATCGGGGTGGCCATGTGCACGAACGGCAGCGGCACGAACTCGGTGAAGCCGCCCGTCTCGCGCTGGAGGGCGCGGGTGCGGACCATGTGGCGGGCCCAGTGGCGGGGCTGCTCGACCGCGCCGTACATGATCGTGACGTTCGACCGGAGGCCGACGGCGTGCGCGGTGCGGTGCGCCTCGAGCCACTCCTCGGTGTTGATCTTGTCGGGGCAGAGGATGGCCCGGACCTCGTCGTCGAGGATCTCGGCGGCGGTGCCGGGAAGCGTGCGCAGGCCCGCGTCGCGCATGCGGGTGAGGTAGTCGACCAGCGGCTCGTCGAGGCGCTTGGCCCCCTCGGTGACCTCGAGCGCGGTGAACCCGTGGATGTGCATGTCGGGCACCGCGGCCTTCACGGCCCGGGTGACGTCGACGTAGTAGTTGCCGTCGAACTTGGGGTGGATGCCGCCCTGGAGGCACACCTCGGTGGCGCCCAGCTCGGCGGCCTCGCGGCTGCGCTCGGCGATGTCGTCGAGGGTGAGCAGGTACGGCGTGCCACGCAGGTTGAGCGAGAGCGGGCCCTTCGAGAAGCCGCAGAACTTGCACTTGAAGGTGCAGACGTTCGTGTAGTTGATGTTGCGGTTGTGGACCCAGGTGACCACGTCGCCGACGGTGCGGCGGCGCAGGTCGTCGGCCACCTCGGCGACGGCGGCCACCTCGGGGCCGCGGGCGCCGAAGAGCGTGACGATCTCGTCTTCGTCGACCTCCTGGCCCGCGAGCACGCCGGCGAGCACCTCACCGACGCGACCCCCGGCCTTGGGGCTGCCCGGAACGAGCCGCGTGGGCTCGACCGCGGCACCGGAGTACCACGCGGTGTTGCGCCGGCCGATCTGCACCACCTCCGCGCCGGTGCCGGCCTCGATCGCCGCGGCGATCTGCTCGGGGAAGTAGGAGCCCGGGTCGTCGCGCCCGAGGCCCTCGGCGTCGGAGCGGTCGAGCACCGCGAAGTGCAGGCCGGCGTCGATCCAACGGGCGGGCGCCAGCGCGTGCTCGGGGTAGATGGTGAGCCGGGGTGCCAGCGTGAGCCCACGGGCCTCGGTGGCCTCGCGGAGCCGCTCGCGGTGGGGCCAGGGCCGCTCGGGGTTCACGTGGTCGGCGGTGACGGGGGAGACGCCGCCCCAGTCGTCGATCCCGCTGTCGAGGAGCACGCCGAAGTCGTCGGACAGGTTCGGCGGGGCCTGGAGGTGCACCTCGGGTGGGAGCACGAGGCGGGCCAGGGCGATGGTGTCGAGGTAGACGTCGGGCGGGCACGGCGGGCTGCGGTGCATCGAGGTGCCGGGCTTGGGCAGGAAGTTCTGGACGATGACCTCCTGCACGTGGCCGTGGCGCCGGTGCGAGGCGGCGATGGCCAGCAGGGTCTCGAGCCGGTCGGCGTCGGACTCGCCGATGCCCACCAGGAGCCCGGTGGTGAAGGGGATGGCAAGCTCGCCGGCCGCCTCGAGGGTGGCGAGGCGACGCTCTGGCGTCTTGTCGGGGCTCCCGCGGTGGCACTCGAGGTCGGGGTTGGTCGACTCGATCATCATCCCCTGGGAGGGGGCGACGAGGCGGAGCGCCGCGAGCTCGTCGGGGTGGAGCGCGCCGGCGTTGGCGTGCGGCAGCAGGCCGGTCTCGGTGCGGACCAGCTCGGCCATGGCCGCGAGGTAGGCGACCGTCGAGTCGTAGCCGTGCTCGTCGAGCCACTGACGCGCCAGCGGGTAGCGCTCCTCGGGTCGCTCGCCGAGGGTGAACAGCGCCTCGTGGCAGCCCGCCTCGGCGCCGGCCACCGCGATGGCGAGCACCTTCTCCGGGGACAGGTAGGGGTTCTCGAGCCGCGCCGGCGGTTGGGCGAAGGTGCAGTAGCCGCACTTGTCGCGGCACAGCATGGTGAGCGGGACGAACACCTTGGGGGAGAAGGTGATCCGGGTACCGTGGGCCTCGTCGCGCACCGCGCGTGCCTCGGCCCGCAGCTCGTCGCTCGACATGGCGAGCAGGTCGGAGAACATGGTCGGCACCCTATCGACCACTCGGGTTTTGGGCGCGCGTCGCGGCCACGTGCCCGTGATCAGCGCAGGATGAGGTGGACGTCGCCGAACTCGTGCCAGCGGTAGCCCTCGTCGAGGCTCGCCCGGTAGGACCGCACCAGCAGCTCCCGTCCGGCCACGGCCTCGAGCATGAGCAGGTGCGACGCCTCGGGCTCGTGCCAGCCGGTGAGGAGCCCGTCGACCGCGCGCACGCCCCGCTCGGGCGTGATGACGACGTCGGTCCAGTCGTCGTAGGGCCGCACCCGGCCCTGCTCGTCGGCCGCGCTCTCGAGGGCCCGCACCACGGTGGTGCCGATGGCCACCACGCGGTGGCCGGCGGCGCGGGTGGCGTTCACGCGCTCGGCGGTGCTCACGGGCACCTTCACGTGCTCGGGGTACGGCAGCTCGTCGGCTTCGAGCGAGGCGACACCGGTGTGCAGCACGAGGGGCGTGACCCCCACGCCCTTGGCGACGAGGCGCGTGATGACCTCGGGCGTGAACGGGCGCCCCGCACTGGGCATCTCCGCACTGCCGGGCTCGGTGACGTAGACGTTCTGGTAGGTGCTGACGGGCCACGACCGCTCGACGTAGCCGTAGCGGATGGGGCGACCGTGCACGGCGAGCCAGGTGAGCACCGGTTGCGGCAGGTGGAGCGTGGCCTCCCAGAGGCGCCGGGCCGCGCCGTAGGGGCGGTCGAGGCGCAACCAGGCGCCGTCGCCCAGGCGGAGCGGACCGGACGGCAGGGGACCCACCCACCGGTCGGTCGTCCGGTCGACCGGGCGACGGGGCTCGACCACCCAGCGGTCGGGTGACAGCTGCGTCGACAGGTGGACGACGAGCGCGGTGCCGTCGGGGGATACGGCGTCGACTGCGGCCGGGATGGTGCCGGACGTGTTGACGACCACGAGGTCACCGGCCTCGAGGAACCGCGGCAGCAGCGTGAAGGCGGTGTGTACGAGGGTGCCGTCGCGCCCGTCGGCCACGAGCATGCGCACGGCGTCGCGGGTGAGCCCGCGCGCTTCGGGCGGCTCGGACGCCTCGAGCTCGGGTGGCAGGTCGAA
>JADGOP010000431.1 GCA_017882935.1 Actinomycetota bacterium | reverse complement strand
CGAGGTGAGCACCCGGATCTCGTCGATGACGCGCGGCCAGGCGTCGTGGGCACGCTCGCGACGCTGGCGGCGGTGGGCGCGGTACGAGGCCGGTGGGAAGGAGGCGGCGAACGCGGCCACCACCGCTGCCGGGAGCAGTCCGCCGAACAACGCGTACGCGCCGAGGCCGCACACGGCCGCGAGCAGCAGCACGACCCCGATGAACTCGCCGGGCCGCACGCCCTCGAGGCCGGCCTGCACCAGCCAAAGGCGACCGGTCGACACGGCGCGTCGGGTGGGGGGCGTGGTCCGGCTCGGGCCCGGGCCGAGGCCGGTCCAGTGGAGCGCGAGGGCGGTGTAGGCGAGGTGCACGCCGTACGCGCCACCCGCGGCCACCAGCAGGGCGGTCACGGGAGCGCCGCCGGATCGTCGCGTCCCGCCAGGAGCGTGCGCACGTCGAGGCCGGCCGCCCGCAGCACACGGTCGAGCCGGACCGGCACGTGGCCGGTCCAGGCCAGCGGCGCGTCGGGACCGTCGCGCCGGAACAGGTCGGTGACGGTGAACTGACCGCTCGAGGCGGCGTTGGCCAGCTCCTCGACGGCGATGATCTCGGTCAGCCGCGGTCCGGCCGCGGTGCGGGCGGTGTGCACGACGAGGTCGACCGTGTCGGCCACCAGGCTGGTGAGCGCGCCGAGGGGGAGGTCGGTGTCGGAGAGCTGGCACACGAAGCGCAGGCGGGTGAGCGCCTGGCGCGCCGAGCCGGCATGGATGGTCGTGTACCCCTTCACCCCCGATGACAACGTGAGCAGCAACGGCAGGGCTTCGCGGTCGCGCACCTCGCCGACGATGGCGACGTCGGGAGCCATGCGCAGGAAGCCGGCGACGAGGCGGCGCAGGTCGATGCCGGGTCGGTCGGGGCGGTGCGGTCGGGTCTGGAGCGAGGCCACGTTGGGCAGCGCGATGTCGACCTCGAACACCTCTTCGGCCACGACCACCCGCAGGGCCGGGTCGAGCTCGGCCCCACAGCACGAGAGCAGCGTGGTCTTGCCCGACCCGGGTGGACCGGCGAAGACGATCGAGGCCCGGGCATGGACACACGCCCGGAGGAACGTCGCCACGTGCTCGGAGAGGCTGCCGCGGGCCACGAGGTCGGCCAGCCGGGTGAAGGGGGTGCCCGTGAACTTGCGGATGTTGACCAGCACGTGCCCGCCGCGGCTGAGCTCGCCGTGGATGATGTGCAGCCGGGCGCCATCGGGGAGCTGGGCGTCCTGCAGGCCCTCGGCCGGATCGAGCTTGCGATGCGAGCCCGAGGCGTCGTCGAGGATCTTGGTGAGCGTGCGCACGACGTGGGCGTCGTCGTGGAAGACCTCGTCGTGGTAGCCGGACGTGCCGTTGTGGCGCTTCACGAACAGGTCGGTTGGCCCGTTGACCATGATCTCCCACACGTCGGGGTCGGCCAGCAGTGGCTCCAGCGGGCCGTACCCCGCCAGGTTGCGGAAGACCCGGTCGGACACGCCGGCGCGATCGGCGAGGTCGAAGGGCCGGAGGCCGCGCTGGTGGTCGGCCGTCCAGTCGGCGAGCGCCTCGCCGATGAGCGCGCGGAGGCGCTGCTCGGCGCGCCCGTCGGACATGTCGAGCGACTCGTGCTTGGCCCGCCGCTGCACGCTCTGCTCGATCTCCCGGAGCGGGGAGATCGTGCTCACCGCTCGCCCCCGGGATCGCGCCACGACCCGAGCGAGCCGGGGGCCACCGGCACCGGCTCGAGGTCGGCGGTCGACGCCCGCTGGCCGGCGCGCGCCACTGCCGCCTGCACGGCTCGGGACAGCGGCGCGCAGAGCGCGACGGGCAGGCGCAGCCCGTCGCGGTGCAGGTCGTCGACCGCCGCACGGTCGGGCAGGAAGAGCGGTGGGTGGGCGTGGCCGGCGGGGTCGGCCAGCACGGGGGCCGAGAGCTCCGCGAGCGTCCGCGACAGCTCGGCGCGTCGGGAGGGACGGCGGGGGGCCTGGTTGAACACCGGCAGCAGGGCGCCGGGCGGCACGCCGTGCTCACGGAGCAGTCCCAGGGTGCGCACCAGCGCGTGCAGTCCCTTGAGGCCGCGCCCGGCGACGACGACCACCACGTCGGCGTGGTGCAGGGTGGTGCGGGCGAGGAGGTTGCGGTCGTCGAGGTCGGTGGCGCCGCACTGCTCCTCGCCCTCCACGTCGGCGTCGACATCGGCCACCACGTAGCGGAAGGCCTGGCGCAGGCCCTCGATCGCCGACGTGACGGCGCGCGGTCGGAGCGCCGCCCAGTCGCGGTGGCGACGGAGGCCGAGGAGGACGTGGTAGCCACGGTCGCCGACCGGGAACGTGAGGTGGCGCACGTCGGCCGCCTCGGGGCGGCCCCGGCGGTGTGACTCGACGAGCTCGGGGAGGCCGGGCACCACGTCGGGCGTGCCGTGCAGCACCGCCTGATCGGCGTGCAGCGCGAGGTCGGCGAGCGCCACGAGCCCGGTCAGCCGCGGGTCGGTGGCGAGCCCCTGGGCCAACGCGCAGGCGACGGTCGAGGCACCCGTGCCACCCGGCCCGCACACCGCGACCAGCGGGCTGCTCCACGGGGCGGGCCGGGAGGGGGCGGGATCGGGCGAGCCCGAGCCGGAGTCGGCGGACGTGTCGGCCACGAGCAGGGCATGGCCGGCCAGGGCGTCGAGCAGCTCGGCCCGACCGAAGTCGGGCGGGAGGCAGGCGGCCACACCCAGCGCGTCGGGGTCGAGGAGCGTGCCGGGCTCGGCGACGGCCACCACGGCACACCCGTGTCGCCGGGCCAGGCCCGT
>JADGOP010000430.1 GCA_017882935.1 Actinomycetota bacterium | reverse complement strand
GCGGTGTCGCGCTTCGAGCTGGGCCTGCTCGCGCTGGCACGCTCGGGTGCCGACGACCCGCGGCTCGAGCTCGATCTACTGCTCGACCTGGCGGAGGCCTGGCGCCGTACGGGCCAGCTCAGCGAGTGCGGCCGTGCCGGCGCCCGCGCCCTCCCGCTGGCGCTCGCCGTCGGCGAGGCGCGCGACCAGGCCCGCGCCGTGGTCGCCGCGGGCCACCTCGACAGGGACGACCTCGCCGACCCCGTCCACGCACGGTTGGTCGACGCCATGAAGCAGGTCGAGGACCGGCTGTCGAGCGACTCCTCCGCTTCCGCCGACGACCGCGCGCTCGTCGCCCTCACCCTGGCCTCGGTCGCCGCGGAGCTGGGCGACGTGACGGCCATGCTCGAGCGCTGCCACGAGGCCCGGGTCCTCCTGGGTGCGGTCGCCGACCCTGCCACGGTGGTCACCGTGCTCGATGCCACGCTCGTCCTGGTGGGCGAGCGCGACCCGATCGAGGAGCGGCTCGCGCTGATGCAGCAGCTGCTCGACGCGGCTGGCACGGTCGACGGCCGCGAGGCCCAGCTCCTCGCCCACAGCGACGCTCGCTGGCTGCACCTCACCGCCGGCGACCTCGCCGCGTCGCGCGAGCACGGCGCCATCTACGAGTCGATCGCGGCCCAGCTCGGCATGGCCCGCTACCACGCCGGGGTGGCGCAGCGTCGGGCCATGGGCGCGATCCTGGCCGGACGCTGGGCGGAAGGAGAGGCCTACGCCACCGAGATGCTCGAGCACCGGCCCGACCGGGAGTTCTTCGAGGGCTACGCGGCGCAGATCTCGGTGATCCGCATGGAGCAGGGGCGCTGCGAGGAGCTGGTCCCGCTGATGTCCCAGGTGCAGACCCACACCCAACCGGTGTGGGCGGCCGGCGCCTCGCAGGTGGCCGCCGAGATGGGCGACCGCGACACCGCTGCCGCCACGCTCACGGCGCTGTCCGAGCGCTTCTCCCGGCTGTCGCGCGACATCACCTGGCTCACCACCTTCGCCGTGTCGACCCGCACGGCGCTCGAGCTCGGCGACGCAGCCGCCGCGGCGAAGCTGGCGGCCGGCATGGACGAGCACGCCTCGCGCATCGTCGTCGGCGGCACGGGCGCGGTCTGCTTCGGTCCCGTCTCGCTGTACCTGGGCCTGCTGGCCGGGATCCAGGGCGACGTCGAGCGCGCGGAGCACTGGCTCGATGTCGCCCACGGACCGCTCGTCGACCTCGGGGCGGAGGCCTACCTGGCTCGGGTCCAGCTCTGGCGCGGCGAGCTGCTCGCGGAACTGGGCGGCCCGACGCGGCGGGGCGAGGCGCTGGCGCTGCTCATCGACGGCCTGGCCGGGGCCGAGCGACTCGGGCTCGGCGGGCGCCATGTCGGCCGGTGCCAGCGCCTGGTGTCCGACCTGCGCTGAGCGAGCGGCGTGGCCGACCACGCTCGAAAAGTTGAAGGGGCGGGCATGGAGCGGGGCCGCCCGGATGATCCCGCCGATCACCCTGCGGCCCGGTCCGGCCCAGTACCGCCGGGCCCGACCTCGCCTGCTCCATGCCCGCCTCGGGTCCCGCCCGATGCGGTCGAAGCCGGACCCGTGAAGCTGGATCCGACATCGACACCAGCGCCCGTGGGTCCCGCCCCCACGGCCACTGGGTGTCTGCGAAAGATCCTGCCCGACGAGGCTTGACCTTTCCTTGCCCTTTGCCGCCAGGTGACGCGTGGCACGGCACGGGCCGCCGCACACCGCGACGGGCCCGCCGCGTCGCCCGCTTCCCGACGCGCCTGCACCTGACGGTTCCCTGTCGCCGGAGCCGGGACGGGTAGCGTGCCAGGGTGGGTGTACAAGCTCGAGTGCTCTTCTTCGCGGTCACCGTCTGAGCCTGCGCAGGTTCCTCAACGACGCTTCACAGTTCGCACACATCCGGGGCCTACGTTCGCCCCATGCCGCTCCCACGATCCCTCGCCCTGGTGCTCGGCCTCGTCGTGGTCGCCCTCCCCGCGCTCGCCTGCTCGGGTCGCCTGGCCAACCGGGCGACCCCGACCTCGGACTCGACCGCCGGCACCCTTCGGGTCGGGCCCGGGTCGGCGACCGCCCCGATCAAGCCCGCGGTGAAGCCGAACGGCACCACCTTCGACCGCACGCTGCGGACCACCGACGGTCGCACCCGGAGCTACCACCTCTTCGTGCCGGGGTCGGTCGGTCAGGCGGCAGGCACCGACAGCACCGCGGTGCGGGCGTCGGGCCGGCCGGTGCACCACGTGCCGCTCCTGGTCGCGCTGCACGGTGGCATGGGCTCGGGCGACCAGTTCGCGCACAACTCCGGGTTCGACCAGTTGGCCGAAGCCAACGGCTTCATCGTCGTCTACCCCGACGGCGTGGGCACGGGGCTGCGCGGTCGCCTCTTCCGCACCTGGAACGGCGGAAACTGCTGCGGGCCGCCCCAGAAGCAGGGCGTCGACGACGTGGCGTTCATCCGCCAGCTCATCGACGAGGTGTCGACCCGCTACCCCGTCGACACCTCCCGCGTCTTCGCGGCGGGCCACTCGAACGGCGGCATCCTGGCCTACCGCCTGGCCTGTGAGCTGTCGGACAAGATCGCCGCCATCGGGGTGCAGTCGACCTCGCTCGGCGTGGCGCCGTGCCGACCCGCGCACCCCGTCTCGGTGATCCACATCCACGGGACCGCCGACAAGAACATCCCGATCGACGGCGGCAAGGGCTCCCACGCCGTGAGTGGCGTGAGCTTCCCTCCCCCGCTCGACGGCGTGCGCACGCTCGCCGC
>JADGOP010000062.1 GCA_017882935.1 Actinomycetota bacterium | reverse complement strand
CGCGCCCGAGGGCGACGACGAGGCGGACGCGGCGTCCGAGCCCGTCGAGGGGGCAGCCGAGCCCGAGGCAGTGGCCGAGTCGGAGTCGGAGCCAGAGCCCGTCGAGGCACCGGCCGAGGCCGAGCCCGAGCCCGAGCCCGAGTCGCAACCGGAGCCAGAGCCCGTCGAGGCACCGGTCGGGCCGGAGCCGGAGCTGGAGCCCCAGGTCGAACCGGAACCCGAGTCCGAGCCCGAGGCCCAGGCCCAGGTCGAGTCGCAACCGGAGTCCGAATCGGAGCCCGAATCGGAGCCCGAGCCCGAGCCCGAGCCCCAGGTCGAACCGGAACCCGAGCCCGAGCCCCAGGTCGAACCGGAACCCGAGCCCGGGTCGGCGGACGCGGGCGTCCCGCCCGTCGACGACGTCCCCGCCGGTGAGGCACCGGCAACGCCGCTGACGCCCGCCCAGCCGCCGGCCGCGCCACGCGAGGCACCCGACGAGCTCGCGCCCGACCGTGTCGTCACGGCATCCGGCCGGGTGTTCAACGAGTATCGGCACCGCGACGGCGGGCTCACGCGCGTCGAGCGGGGGGGCGCCACCGTCTCGCAGCGCCGCACGTCGTTCGGCAACCCCACCTTCACCGTCGACCTGCGCCGCGGCTCGGTGTGGCACCGCCCGGGAGTGGGGACCTCGGGCTACGTGCAGCCGGTGACGCTCACCGTGCACACCCCCGCGGGGTGGGTCAGCGGGCACGGCGCCCAGGTGCTGGTCACGAGCGAGGACGACGGGTGGTGCTACACGATGTGCTTCACCGGCGCGTGCACCGTGGAGCTGGCCGCCGCCCGGTCGACCCGCCGCCTCGTGGCGGGCGACGTGGGCCGGGCCAGCGCGTCGCACCCCGACGTACAGGTCGTGTCGGGGTCGCAGGGACTGTTCGACGAGGACGACCTCATCCGCCTGCACCGCGAGCTCGACGCCGACGAAGGCACCCCTTAGAGGGTGAGCGGGAGGGCCGTCGCAGCTCAGCCGCCCGAATCGAGGTCTCCCGACCAAGCAGGCACGGTCACCGCAACAGCCCGGGTAGGGCGTGCCAGGCGTCGACCACCTCGTGTGCCGTGTCATTGGCCCGGCGCGCCATCCCCTCGACGACGTGGCGCGCCCCACGGCGGGCCAGGTGCTCACCGCTCGTGGCCAGGTGCTCGACGTCGGACGGGCGGGCGACGACGAGGATGCCGGGCGGCACGGGGAACGGCAGCGGGTCGTTCCGTCGCCAGCCCTGCAGCTCCAGCGCGAGCGCGTTGGCGGCCAGCGCGGTGCCGCAGGTGGTGACCGAGGGCGCCATGCCGCACGCGGTGCTCGATACGTCGGCTCCCACCTGGGTGACCTCGCCCGCGTAGCGCAGGGGGTCCCGGCGGGCCGCAGCCACCGGGTTGCCGTCGTCGACGACGCGGGCGACGTCGCCGATGGTCAGGGCCAGCGCCGCGGCCTGACCCGCGACGGGGAGCGCGCCGAGGGGGACCCGGCCGCCTTCGGCGAGCAGGGTGCGGAGCGCAGGGACCTCCTCGACCAGCCGGGAGCCCCACACCGTGTCGGGGGCGACGGCCCGGGCGAGCTCGGCACCGCCCTGCAGCGCCTGCCAGGTGTCGACCACCCACCAGCTCGACCCGGCCGCGCGGGCGCCGGAGCGGCGGGCGTCGTGGAACAGCAGGAAGGCCGGGCCGCCGTCGACGAGCAGCTGCTCGAGCCAGGTGAGGGGGCCCGACGGCAGGCCGGCGACGAACAGGGGCGCGAGCCGGGGGAGCGACCCCACCAGCGGCGCACCCAGGCGGCGCGCCCGGTCGGCGGCCCGGAACCGCTGCTCCGACCGGGCCACGAGCTCGACGAGGTGCCGCGCCGAGCGCGACACCTCGTCGACGACCTGCTCGACCGCCGGCGGCACCGGCGGCACCGGTGGCAGCGGGGGTGCGGGCAGCGGGAGGCCGGGGGGTGCCGACCAGGTGCGGGCGCGGCGGAGCGCGCCGAGGGCGTCGCGGAGCGCGGCGGCCTCGGCGGTGAGCGGGAGGATCAGCTGGGCGAGGTCGGTGCGGACGCGGGCGAGCAGCTCGGGATCGGCGGCGATGGCGGCCATCGGTGACCTCCGGGACGGCGGGTTGGGGCCGGGCGGAGGGGAAGGCGAGGAGGGAGCGACGAGACCCTATCAGGACATGTGAGCAAGTTTCCTGCCCTTCTGATCTGCTCCGATCGTCGACTCGGGCGATGCCTGCGCCCCTCGCCGCGTCCTCGTAGCATCGGCGTGCACGCGTTCGTGCAGGTCCACCACGCCGAGGAGCCTCGTGCCACCCGAGTTGCCCGACCACCCCATGCGCGATGCGGCCGGCGTGGACCAGACCGACGACCTCGTGGTCGAGGTCGGGCAGGAGCACCTCTCGCTCGACGAGCTGGTGGCGCACGTCGAGGCCGTCGTGGTGGAACAGGACCTGCCGCTGGCACCCGGGGTGGCGGGTGGGTTCGCTGCGGCCGTCCACCGCCGGGTCGGGATGGCCGTCGAACGCGAGCACCTCGACGACGTGGTCACGGCGCTCGTCGACGCGGTCCTCGTGGTCGACGAGCGGACCGAGGGCACGGTGACGGTCCGGGTGCGGCCAGTGGGCAGCCTGCTGCTCGACGGCAGCCCGTCGCTCGGCTCGGTGGTCGAGGTGGTGTCGGCCGACCGGCAGTTCATCGTGACGTCGGTGAGCTCGGAGCTGTACCGCCTGGGCTTGCGGGCCGCGCGGGTGCTGCACCCGGTGCTGGGCTGTCGTCGTTCACCCGACGGGCGCCTCCTCGAGGTGGGCCCGGCCCGCGAGAGCGAGAACCGGGAGTCGTTCGTGCAGATCGAGCTCGACGGCGTGGTGGGCGACAGCCGCCTCGACCTGGTGCGGCGCGCGGTGCTCGAGGTGATGGCCGACGTGGTGTTCGCCACCGGCGACGACGCGGCGATCCACGAGCGCGTGCTGGCCATCGCGGACCGCCTCGAGGAGCACCCCGACGAGCGCTTCGAGCAGGACGACTGCGTCGAGACGGCGGCCCTGCTGCGCTGGCTGCTCGACGACCACTTCGTGCTGCTCGGCTGCTGCACGTTCGTGCTCGGTGGCTCGGGCGCCGAGGAGCCTGCCCCGGTGTGGGTCGAGCAGGGCCTCGGGCTGCTCACGCTGGCGGGCGGTCCGCTCCGCCAACCCGTGCCCCAGCCCGCCACCGCACCGCTGCTCGACGTGGCCCGCACCGCGGAGATGAGCCGCGTGCACCGACGGGTGCCGCTGCACCGCATCGACGTGGCGCTCGGGCCGGATGCGCCGGGGGATCCGGCCACGGTGTTCCGCCTCGTCGGCGTCGTCACGCGGCGCGCCGATGCCGAGGCCGCCGCCGACATCCCGGTGCTGCGGCGCAAGCTCGACGCGGTGCTGCGCCTCGACGACGTCGTCCCTGGCAGCTACGACGAGCAGACGCTGGTGTCGCTGTTCCAGCTGCTGCCCCGTGACGAGCTGTTCGAGGCCGACGTCGACTCGCTGCGCGCCACGCTCAACTTGCTGCTCGCCGCAGAGCACGAGGACCCCGTCCAGGTCCAGCTGCGCCCCGACCCGGCGAGCCGCACGGTGTCGGTGCTGCTGGTGCTGCCGCACGACCGCTACACGCGGGCCCTGCGCCAGCGCATCGAGCAGCACCTGCTGTCGCAGCTCGACGGGCACGAGGTCGACGTGGAGGTGTCGCTCGGCAACCGCGCCGAGGCGGTGGTGCGGTTCCTCGTCCACGTGCGCGACGGCGCGCCGGTGCCGTCCGGGCCCCTCGACGACGTGGCGCACGAGGTCCGGCAGCTGTGCCGCACGTGGGAGGACCGCGTCCGCGAGGAGCTCCGGCTGCGCTCCGACCCGCGGCGGGCCGGGCAGCTCATGCGCCTGCTCGTGCAGCGACTGCCCTCGTCGTACCGCTCGGCCACCGACCCCCTCGTCGCCGCGGCCGATGTCGAGGCGCTGCGACGGGTCGAGGTCGGCGAGGTCGCGGTCGACGTGCGCTTCGACGGCACGCCTGTCCAGCCCGAGGGCGCCCTGTGCCGGGTGTGCGCGTCGGGGGAGCGCGTCGAGCTCTCCGACTTCCTGCCGATCCTCGAGAGCCTCGGGCTCTGGGTCATCGGTGCCGTGGGCTGGACGCTCGAGGGCGGGGGGCTGCACGTCCACGAGTTCGAGCTCCGTCTCGACCGCCGCCTCGCGCCGCGGCAGCTCATCGACCCCGCCACCGCTGGTCGCCTGGCCCGCGGCGTGGCCGCGCTCGCCACCGGCGAGGCCGACGTCGACTCGCTCAACCGGCTCGTGGTCACCGGCGGGCTCGACGTGGCCGACGTGTCGCTCGTGCGCGCCTACCGCCGCTACCGCCGCCAGGTGATCGCCCGCTACTCGGTCGAGCGGGTCAACGACGTGCTCGTGGACAACCCCGACGCCGTGCGGGCCCTGCTCGAGTGGTTCCGGATCCGCTTCGACCCCGACGCCGAAGAGATCGCCGAGCCGGTGGCACGGGCCGCGGCCTTCGCCGCCTGCGATCGCGTCACGTCACTCGACGACGACCGGATCCTGCGCGGCCTGGCCGGCACCTTCGACGCCACCCTGCGGACCAACCGCTACCTGCGTCCCGAGGGCCCCATCGCGCTCAAGTTCGACAGCGCGGCCGTGCCCGACATGACCGCGCCGGTGCCCTACCGCGAGGTGTTCGTGGCCGGCACGCAGACAGAGGGCATCCATGTGCGCTTCGGGCCCGTCGCGCGGGGCGGGATCCGGTTCAGCGACCGTCCCGACGACTACCGCAGCGAGGTCATCGACCTGGCGCGCACCCAGGTGCTCAAGAACGCCCTCATCACGCCCACGGGTGCCAAGGGTGGGTTCATCGTGCACCGACCGAAGGCCGGGGTGGCGCGCGGGCCGCTCGTCGACGCGCGCACCGCCTACGAGTCGTTCATCACCGGGCTGCTCGACATCACCGACAACCGTGTCGGCGACGACGTGGTCGCCTCCTGCCGCCGGCGAGACGGCGACGACCCCTATCTCGTCGTCGCCGCCGACAAGGGCACCGCGGCGTTCTCCGACGTGGCCAACGGGCTGGCCGAGGAGCGGGGCTTCTGGCTCGGCGATGCGTTCGCCTCGGGCGGCTCCGACGGCTACGACCACAAGGCGCTCGGGGTGACGGCCCGCGGGGCGTGGGTGGCGGCGCGGAGCCACTTCGCCGAGCTCGGGATCGACCCGCAGGCCGAGTCGATCTCGGTCGTGGGCATCGGCGACCTGTCGGGCGACGTGTTCGGCAACGGCATGGTGCGCTCGCCTCTCCTCAAGGTTGTGGCGGCCTTCGACCACCGGCACGTGTTCCTCGACCCCGACCCCGATCCTGCGGTCGCCTACGCGGAGCGGCGGCGCGTGGCGGCACTGCGCACCTCGTCGTGGGACGACTACCACCGCGGTGCCATCAGCGAGGGCGGCGGGGTGTGGAGCCGCGAGGACAAGAGCATCCCCCTGTCGGACCGGGTGCGGCAGCTGCTCCGCAGCGACGCCGAGGCCCTCTCGCCGCCCGAGCTGATCCAGGCCATCCTGCGGGCACCCGTCGACCTGCTGTTCGCCGGCGGCGTCGGCACGTTCATCCGGGCCTCGACCGAGCCCGACGAGCTGATCGACGACCGTGCCAACAGCGAGATCCGCGTCGATGCCTCCACCGTGCGTGCCCGGGTGGTCTGCGAGGGAGCCAACCTGGCCCTCACGCAGCGCGCCCGGGTCGAGCTGGCCCGGCGCGGCGGGCGGGTCAACCTCGACGCCATCGACAACTCCGCGGGGGTCGACACCTCCGATCACGAGGTCAACCTCAAGGTTCTGCTCGCGCCTGCCGTGGCGTCGGGACAGCTCTCGAAGGAGGCGCGCGACGAGCTGCTCGGTGCCGCGAGCGACGACGTGGTCGCGGCGGTGCTGGCGGGGACGGCGCTGCAGTGCGAGGCGTTGCGACGCGCCCAGGTGCACAGCGAGGCCGCACCCGACGCCTATGCCGCCCTGCTCGACGCCCTCGCCACCGACGGGGTGCTCGACCGTCGCGGCGACGCCCTGCCCTCCACCGACGAGGTCGCGGCGCGCAAGCGGGCCGGGGCCGGGCTGACCCGGCCCGAGCTGGCGTTGCTGCTGGCCGGCGCGAAGCAGCTGCTGCGCGCCGACCTGCGCGGTTCGGACCTGCTCGACCGCCCGGCGCTGCGCATCGCCATCGAGTCCTACGTGCCCGCGGCGCTGCTGGCCGCCGCCCCGGGCCTGGTCGACGCCCATCCGCTGCGGCGTGAGATCACGTCGATGGTCGTCGTCAACGACCTCATCGACCAGCTCGGGCCCACCTGCGTCCACCGCCTGGCCGCGTCGTCGGGCGCACCGGCCGCCACCGTGGCCACCGCGCTGTGGGCCGCACGGCGGGTGTTGGGCGCGCCGCTGCGGTGGCGCTTCGACGACCGCGATGGCGACGCGTCCCCGACCCAGGTGCCGGGGCACGTCGACGGCGAGACCTGGATGTCGGTGGCGCCGCCGCTGCCACCCGTAGCGGCCGCCCTGGTCGACGTGGAGCTCGTCGAGTCGCTGGCGCGCAGCTACCTCGACGAGGGCATCGGCACCGACCCCGGTCCCGTCATCGCTCGTGACCGCAGCGTGCTGGCCGAGCTCGAGCAGGCACTGGTCGAGGACCAGGGCCCCATCCCCCTCGGGCGCCGCACGCGTGCCGAGCGCCTGAGCGACGAGGGGGTGCCGTCCGACGAGGCCGTGCGGCTGGCCCTGCGCGAGGACCTCGACGTGGTGCCGGCGGTCGCGGTGCTGTCGGCCCGGCTCGGACGCGAGCCCCGCGAGGTGCTCCGCGCGTTCCGGCGGGCCACCGACGTGCTCGACCTCGACGGGCTCGAGCGCCAGCTCGACCTGGCCCCCCTCAACGGCCCCTGGGCCGAGGCGATCCGGGGTGGGGTGTTCGACGACATGGTCGGGCTCCGCGCCACCGTCGTCGAGAGGGCCCTCGGCGAGGCACCCGAGACCGACGTCGTGACCGCCGTCGACCGCTGGCTCGCCGACCGCGCCCGACCGCTGGAAGGGTTGGCCCGCCTGCGGCACGAGGCGGTCGACGGCCAGCCGCCCCGGCTCGAGGGCGTGGCCGTGGTCGTGCGGGCGCTCCGCCGGGCCCTCGACCGCTGACCCGGCCGCGCCCCCACGCCCTACGCCCGCCGAGCGTCGCGAACCGTGCAGAATCGCCACCACACCGTCCCAGGAGCACCGATGCCCGATCCCGACCACCTCGACCCCTACGCCCGCTACGAGCGCCTCACCTTCGGGCGCCCCGCCCCCGGCGTGCTCGAGATCACCATGAACCGGCCCGAGCGCTACAACGCCGCCGACGAGGTCATGCATGGCGAGCTGGGCGACGTGTGGCGCGACGTCGACCGCGACCCCGAGACGCGCGTGGCCATCATCCGTGGCGCGGGCAAGGCCTTCTCCGCAGGCGGCGACCTGGAGATGGTGCAGGCCATGACCGAGGACCACGCGCTGCGGAGCCGGGTGCTCCGCGAGGCGCGCGACATCGTCTACAACGTCATCAACTGCTCGAAGCCCATCGTGTCGGCCATGCACGGGCCTGCGGTCGGTGCGGGGCTGGTGGTGGGCCTGCTCGCCGACATCTCCCTCGTGGCCCGCACCGCGCGGATCATCGACGGGCACACCCGGCTGGGCGTGGCGGCCGGGGACCACGCGGCGATCGTGTGGCCCCTTCTCTGCGGCATGGCGAAGGCCAAGTACCACCTGCTGCTCTGCGAGCCGGTCGGTGGGGAGGAGGCCGAGCGCATCGGGCTGGTCTCGCTGTGCGTCGACGACGACGAGCTCTTCGCGAAGGCGCGGGAGGTGGCGGTGCGGCTGGCCGAGGGGTCGCAGGAGGCCATCTCGTTCACCAAGCTCACCCTCAACAACTGGCTGCGCCAGGCCGGGCCGGCGTTCGACGCCTCGCTCGGCTTCGAGTTCTACGGGTTCGCCGGGCCCGACGTGCGGGAGGGCGTCGCGAGCCACCGCGAGAAGCGCGCGCCGAACTTCGGATGAGCGCTCGCGTGGTCGGCGCGGGCACCGGTGGAATGGGGAGCACCGACGGGCGGTTGCACCCGGCATGAAGATCGACATCTGGTCCGACGTGATCTGTCCCTGGTGCTACGTCGGCAAGCGCCGCCTGGAGGCGGCCATCGAGCAGTTCGACCACGGCGCCGAGGTCGAGGTGGTGTGGCACAGCTTCGAGCTGAACCCGAACGCGCCCGTGTCCTCCGAGCTCGACCTCGCCACGGGCATGGCCCGCAAGTTCGGCGTGAGCCTCGACGAGGCCCGGGCGATGAACGACCACATGACCGAGCTGGCCGCCCGTGACGGCCTCGAGTTCGACCTCGGCCGGGCACGACCGGGCAACACCTTCGACGCCCACCGGTTGATCCACCTCGCCGCGTCGCGTGGCGTGCAGGGTGCGCTGAAGGAGCGGCTCATGGCCGCCTACTTCACCGAGGGCGCGGCGGTGTCCGACCACGACACGCTGGCTCGGCTGGCCGTGTCGGTCGGTCTCGACGCCCGTGAGGTGGCCGACGTGCTCGCCGGCACCGCCTACGCCGACGAGGTGCGTGCCGACGAGGAGCACGCCATGGACCTCGGCGTCAGCGGGGTGCCGTTCTTCGTCATCGACGGGCGCTTCGCCGTGCCCGGTGCCCAGTCCACCGACGTCTTCCTCGACACCCTCGAGCGGGCCTGGCGGAAGGCCCACCCCGTCGAGGTGCTCCAGCCGGCCCAGGGCCTCGACGGCGGCGGGGTGTGCACCGACGACTCCTGCGTGATCTGAGGCCTCGCCGCGGACGTCGGCGTGGCGTGCGAGGCTGCCCCGATGACACCTGAAGAGACGGTCGACCGCTTCATCGAGCTCCTCTGCTCCAAGCAGGTCGACGCGGCCTGTGAGCTCGTCGACGACGCCTGCGAGTACGACAACGTCCCGCTGGGCAAGCAGTTCGGGCCCGAGGGCATCAAGGCGCTCCTCGGCCCCATGGTCGACGGCCTCGACGAGGTGGTGTTCGTGATCCACCGGCAGGCCGTTGTGGGCAACCTGGTCCTCAACGAGCGCTCCGACCGGTTCCGGCTCGGCGACCGGTGGATCGACCTCCCTGTCGCCGGGGTGTTCGAGGTGGGCGACGACGGGCGCATCGTCCTGTGGCGCGACTACTTCGACGCGAACACCTTCAACGAGCAGCTCGCGGCCCTGCTCGCATGACGACCCCGCTCAGGCCGCGTTGTTCCAGCGGCCCTTGGGCACCGTGAGGGTGGTGCCGTCGGGG
>JADGOP010000429.1 GCA_017882935.1 Actinomycetota bacterium | reverse complement strand
ATGCGCACCTCGCCACCGCGCGCCGACGCCTGCTCGCCGACCAGGTCGGCGCCGTCGAGGCGGTCGCCCCACAGGCAGGCCAGCACGCAGTGCGCGGCGCCGGTGACGGGGTCCTCGGAGATGCCGACGTTCGGCCCGAACACCCGGCTCACGCAGGCGATGCCCGGACGGTCGCCGGGTGCCGTGACGAGCACCGGCTGGGCCTCGGCCGAGGCGACGGCGCCGAGGTCGGGCTGCAGGGCGCGGACCTCGGCTGCAGTGGCCAGCTCGACCACCAGGAAGTGACGGGCCCGGTGGGCAGCGACCGGGTCGCACCCGAGGGCGACGGCGAGCCCCGCAGGGAAGGCGGTGGGGGTTGGCGGGTCGGCCGGGAAGTCGAGCTCGACCGTCCCGTCGGACGCGGAGTGGGCCGTGAGCACGCCGCTGCGGGTGTGGAAGCGGAGGTCGCCGCCGAGGACCTTGGCCGTGGCCAGGGTGGCGTGACCGCACAGGTCGACCTCGGTGGTGGGGGTGAACCAGCGCAGGTCCCAGTCGCCGTCGTCGCGCCGGCTGACGAACGCGGTCTCGGCCAGGTTCATCTCGGCGGCCACCCGACCGAGCGTGGCGTCGGGCAGCGGGCGGTCGAGCACCGCCACGGCCGCAGGGTTCCCGGCGAAGGGCCGGTCGGTGAAGGCGTCGACGACGGTGAGGGTGAGGGCCATGCGCCGAACGTAGCGAGGTGGCGGGGCGCCACCGGCACGAGTTGGCGGGTCAGGCGATGCGGCGTTGGTCGGTGAGCAGCTCGATGGCACGCCGCACCGTGGCGGCGCGGGCCGCGCTCCGCTCGGCGGCGTGGCGCAGGCCGGCCTCGGCGTCCCAGAGGGCGTTGACCGGGTTGCCGCGCAGCTCGGCGTGGCTCAGGGCCTGCCGCAACTCGGTGAGCTCGGCGACCAGTACGTCGAGGTCATCGATGGTGTCACGCAAGATCACGCAAGCCACCGTAGGCCGCATTGCTCACCTTTGCAAGCACCCTCCGGGTTTCGTGAACGTGTTCACGAGGTGAACCCGCAGCTGAGAGGCCCGGTATGGGGAAATGCTCAGACCGGCGTGTCGGCCGACCGGAAGTAGTCGAGGACGGCCGCCGTGCCCACCGGCAGCGTCGTCCAGGGCTTCCAGCCGAGGTGGATGGCCGCGCGCCCCGGGTCGAGGCACGACCGGGCCAGCTCGCCGGACCGGGCGGGTGCGAAGGCGGGCGCCACGGGCACGCCGGCGGCCTCGGCCATGATGCGGTGCAGCTCGACGACGGAGGTCTCCTGCCCGGTGCCCACGTTGAGCAGCAGGCCGCTTCCCCGGTCGGAGGCCCGCACGAACGCGTCGACCACGTCGTCGACGAAGACGTAGTCGCGGGTCTGGGCGCCGTCGCCGAAGATGGTGCAGGGCTCCCCGGCCAGCAACTTGCCGGCGAAGATGGCCACCACGCCGGCCTCGCCGTGCGGGTCCTGGCGGGGGCCGAAGACGTTGGCCAGTGCCAGCGCGGTGTACTCGAGCTGGTGCAGCTCGCGGTAGGCGGTGAGGTAGTCGCCCACCACCTTCTTCGAGACGCCGTAGGGCGAGAGCGGCACCTGCGGGTGGGTCTCCTTGGCGGGCAGGTCGGCGTCGGCGACCTCGCCGTAGATGGTGCCGCCGCTCGAGGCGAACACGACCTTCTGCACGCCCGACGCCCGCGCCCCCTCGAGCACGTTGAGGCTGCCGATGACGTTGATCTGCGCGTCGAGCACGGGGTTGGCCACCGACACCCGCACGTCGATCTGGGCGGCCAGGTGGAACACCACCTCGGGGCGGCGACGCACCATGAGGTCGACCAGCGACGGGTCGCGGATGTCGAGCTGGTGGAACGTGAGCGCGTGGCTGCGATCGGCGCGTGCCGCGGCGAGGTTGGCGAGCTTGCCCGACGAGAGGTCGTCGACGACATCGACGGCGTGCCCCTCGGCCAGCAGGCGGTCGACCAGGGTGGAGCCGATGAAGCCGGCACCGCCGGTGACGAGCGCCCGCATCAGACCGACCCGGTCACGCGGGGCTCGCCTGGTGCGCAGGCTCGGAGGCCGGGAGCAGCTGGCCCCGGACCTCGGCGCCTGCGGCGACGACCACGTCGGCTCCGAGCACCGAGAGGTCGGCCACGGTGGCACCTTCGCCGACCGAGGCGTCGGGCCCGATGATGGAGCCGATGACGGTGGCCCCGGCGGCGATGGAGGCACCTGGAAGCACCGCGGAGTCGCGGATGGTTGCGCCGGCACCCACCCGGACGCGTGCACCGAGGATGGCGTGCTCGACGACCGCGTCGGGGGCGACCGAGGCGGTGGGGTGCACCCCCGCCACCGGTGCGCCGCGGCGACCGTCGATGAGGTCGAACTGCGCCTCGAGGTACTTCACGGGCGTGCCGGTGTCGATCCAGTAGGACTCGTCGGCCATGGCGTAGAGCCCGCCGTCGAGCACCATGGCCGGGAAGACCTCACGTTCGATGGACACCTTGCGGCCCGTCTCGATGCGGCCGAGCACCGAGGGCTCGAGCACGTAGGTGCCGGCGTTGATGAGGTTGGTGGGGGCCTCGTCGCGCGGTGGCTTCTCGACGAAGGCGATGACCTTGCCGTCGGGCTCGGTGGGCACCACGCCGAACGCCGAGGGGTCGTCGACGGGGTACAGCGCGATGGTGCCCTCGGCCCCGTGCGCGTCGTGGAAGGCCATGAGGGCCGTCACGTCGAGGTCGGTGAGGACGTCACCGTTGACCACCACGAAGCGCTCGGTGATGCCGGCGTGCTCGGCGGCGA
>JADGOP010000428.1 GCA_017882935.1 Actinomycetota bacterium | reverse complement strand
TCCTGCTGGTTCCCTCACGGTCCAGGACGGTAGCAGCACCCTCCGTGTTCCGGCCCGGCCGGAGCGGTCAGAGCAGCGGGGGGAGCACGACCTCGATGAGGTGCGGGCCGGGCTCGGCGAGCGCCTCACGGAAGAGGCGGGCGAAGTCGGCCACGTCGGTGGCGCGGTGCGCGGGCACCCCCATGCCCCGGGACAGCTCGACGAAGTCGAGCTGTGGCGTCGACAGGTCGAGCATCGAGAGCGCGGTGGGGCCGGGCTCGGTGGCACCGACCCGTGACAGCTCGAGGTTGAGGATGGCGTACGAGCGGTTGTTCAGGATGATCGTGGTGACGTCGAGGCCCTCGCGGGCCTGCGTCCACAGCGCCTGGATGGTGTACATCGCGCTGCCGTCGGCCTGGAGGCAGATCACCGGTCGGTCCGGTGCGGCGAGCGCGGCGCCCGTGGCCACGGGGAGGCCCTGGCCGATGCTGCCCCCGGTGAGCGTGAGCCAGTCGTGCGGCGGCGCGCCCGCGGTGGCGCCAGGCATGAAGAGGCCGGACGTGTTGCCCTCGTCGGACACGATGGCGCCCTCGGGCAGCAGCGCCCCGAGCGCGTCGGCGAGCGTCTGGGCGGTCAGGTCCCCGTCGGGGAGCGTGGGGCGCACCGCCGGCTGCACGTCGGGCGCCGCGGTGGCCCCCAGCTCGGCGGCCACGGCCTCGAGGGCGGCGATCGGGTCGACGCCGTCGGTGAGCAGGTCGATCACCTCGCAGCCTTCCGGAACCAGGTCGGAGGCCTTGCCGGGGTAGGCGAAGAAGCTCACGGGTGCCTTCGTGTCGACCACCACGAGCCGGGTGATGCCGGCCAGCTGCAGCTCCATGAACTCGGCGAGGTAGCCGAGGCGCTCGACCGACGGCAGCCCCGCGCCGCGACGGAGGCGCGCGGGGAAGGTCTCGGCGAGCAGCTTGGCGCCCGACCCGCCGGCCACCGTGGCGGCGGCGACGAGACCCGCCTCCGACCCCAGCACCCGGCCGCCCACCAGCAGGGCCACCGGTTCGTCGGATCGCAGGGCGTCGGCTGCGGCGCGCACGCGTTCGGCGTCGGGTGGCGTGGCATCGGTGACGGCGACGGGCTCGGCCGGGCCGCGCGACTCCGACCAGCTCACATCGGCCGGCAGGATCAGGGTGGCCACCTGGCCGGGCGGCCCGGCCGCCGCCGCGACCGCGGCGGCCGCGTCGGTGGTGAGGTCCTCGGTGGAGGCCGACGAGCGCACCCAGCCCGACACCGCCCGGGCGATGCCCTCGATGTCGGAGTTCAGGGGGGCGTCGTACTTCTTGTGGTACGTGGCGTGGTCGCCGACGATGTTGACGATCGGCGTGTGGGCGCGGCGGGCGTTGTGCAGGTTGGCCCAGCCGTTGCCCAGCCCCGGGCCGAGGTGCAGCAGCGTGGCGGCCGGGCGGCCGGCGACCCGGGCGTAGCCGTCGGCAGCACCGGTCGCGACGCCCTCGAACAGCGCCAGCACCGCCCGCACCTCTGGCACCGAGTCGAGCGCGGCCACGAAGTGCATCTCGGACGTGCCGGGGTTGGTGAAGCAGATGTCGACGCCACAGTTGGCGAGCGTGCGGATCAGGGCCTGGGCGCCGTTCATGTGGGTCCTTGGAGGTCGTAGATCGTGCCGGGGTTGAGGATGCCGTTGGGGTCGAAGGCGGCCTTGATGCGACGCAGCAGCGCCACCTTGGCCGGGTCCTCGAGGGCCAGGAAGTGGCCGGCCTTCTGCTTGCCGAGGCCGTGCTCGCCGGAGATGGCGCCACCGAGCTGCATGCCCACGGCGAAGAGGTCGTGGAGGAGGGCGGTGCGGGCGGTCTCGTCGGACTGGAACACCGACAGGTGCACGTTGCCGTCGCCCGCATGACCGCACCCGGCGATCCACGAGCCGCTGGCGGCGGCGAGCTCGGCCACCCGCTGGAGGTAGTCGGGGATGGCCGCGCGGGGGACGACCACGTCGACGATCTCGTCGGCGTTGTTGGCCTTGGCCACCCAGAAGGCCTTCTCGCGGGCGTCGATGAGCTGGGCGCCCGCGTGTGGCGGCAGCACGTAGGTGTCGATGGCGCCGAGCTCGAGCAGGAGCTCCGCGACCGTCGCCGTGTCCTCGTCGAGCCGGTCGGCGCTGGCGTCCTCGAGGACCACCACCAGGTAGGCGAGCGCGGTGTCCTTCACCTCCTGTGGCAGGCCCAGCTCGAGGCCGACGTAGGCCGTGGCCGCGGCCATCGTGAGCAGGTCGATGTACTCGAGCATGAGCGGGCCGACCCCGCTGGTGACCACCGCAGGCACGGCGGCCGTCACCCCCTCGAGGGTGAGGAAGGGAGCCAGCACCGTGGCGGTGTGGGCGGGCCGCGGGTACAGCTTGAGCGTGGCCTCGGTGACGAGCGCGAGGGTGCCCTCGGACCCGATCACGAGCTGCGTGAGGTCGTACCCGCTGCTCGACTTCACGAACTTGCCGCCGGTGCGGATGGTGTCGCCGTTGGGGAGCACCGCCTCGAGCCCGAGCACCTGGTGGCGGGTCACGCCGTACTTCACGGCCCGCATGCCGCCGGCGTTGGTTGCCACGTTGCCGCCCAGGCTGGCGCTGTTCTCACCCGGGAAGACCGGGTAGACGAGGCCGTGCGCCGCGGTGGCTTCGTCGAGCTCGGCCAAGGTGACGCCCGGTTGGACGGTGGCGGTGTGGTTGGCGGTGTCGATCTCGAGGATCGACGCCATGCGCTCGAAGCTCACCACGATGCCGTCGGCCAGGGGGATGCACGCCCCCGACATGCCCGTGCCGGTGCCCCG
>JADGOP010000427.1 GCA_017882935.1 Actinomycetota bacterium | reverse complement strand
ACCGGGCCCACGGCACCGGGTTCACCGCGAGGACCATCACCTCATGATTCCACCACGCGGCAGCCCGTCCTCAGGAGGTGGACGAGGCGGTCGTCACCCGGGAGGTGTCAGGACGCGGGGGGCTTCGGGGCGAGGATCAGCAGCGTGGCGGCCCAGATGAGGATGCCCGAGCCCACGACGATGAGCCCGATGCGGGCCGACTCGACGCGGAAGTGCCCGCTGATGCCCGTGAGGAACAGCACGGTGGCCAGGTACACGGTGATGCGCACGTAGTCGTCGGCGTGGCCACCGGCCGCCGCGCCCTCCAGGTAGAGGCGGTCGGCGTCGGCGTTGCGTCGCACCGCCCGGACGGCCTCCGGCTGCCGGTACTGGGGCATGTAGGTGGGCCCCGGCGGGGCCTTGGGGTTCGTGGCCGGGTCGGTCGCCTGCCAGGCGTCGAACGCCACCTTGAACTCCGGCCGGAAGCGACGCTCGGCGATGGCCATGGCGGAGGTGTTCCCGGCCGTGTACGCGGTGAACCAGGCATTGAAGGTGGACGCGTCGAAGTTGCGCGTGTCCATGGCGGCGAGCGTGGCGGAGCTGGCCTGGGTGCGCGCCGTGGACGCCTGGGCGAGCCTCAGCCGGGACTCGGTGCCCCACTTCGCTGACGCGAACCCCGACCAGGCGGCCAGCATCGCGACCATGGCCAGCAGCATGGCCTCGATGATCGACACGGTGCGGTCGTGGCGGGAGGTGGGCTCGTGGCTCTGGGCGTGCTTGGCGTGCTCGGCCAGCTCCTTGCCCACCTCGGTGGGTTCGAGGCCGCCCTCACCCACAGGACGCCCCGGTGACCGCGAGGATGAGCTCCGGGATCACCGGGTCTGGCTGCATGGCGCCATGGCACCACGCGACCCGGGTCAGGTCATCCCCCGATTGGGGTGAGACCGGGAACGGTCAGCCCGGGCGGGGCCGTCGTTGGCCGTCTCAGTCGTCGTCGGGCTCCGGGACCACCACGACCGGCCGCGCCGAGCGGTGCACGACCTGGTAGGTGACGTTGCCGAGCAGCGCTCCCTTCATGGGGCCCTCGCCGGTGGCACCGATGACGATGGCGAGCGCATCGCGGACGCGGGCCACCTCGAGCACGGCCTCGGCCGGGCGGAGGTCGACGAGCTGCACCTCGACCTCGACCGACGGGTCGAGCGCCTTCGCGTCGGCCACCGCCTTCTCGGTGAACTGCTCGCCGAGCTCGCGCACGGCCCGCCGCAGGTCGCCGACGTCGCCGCCCATCAGTGTGGGTGAGTAGCCGAACACGATCACGAGCGGACGCTTGAACGCCGCGGCGATCTGCGTCGCGGTGCGGAGCGCCACCTCGGACCCGTGCTGGCCGTCGTAGCCGAGGACCACCTCGCCGGCCATCAGCGCGGCGCTCCCGGCTCGACGAGGGCGGGGAGCGGATCGCCACCCTCGGGCGGTGGGCGGGTGTCGATGGGATCGGGCCGCACCCGGAAGAAGGCGTGGTCGTGGGTGTTCCACCAGAACATGAGCGGCAGGCCCAGGAGCAGCGCGCCGAGGCCCATGACCATCACGGGGTTCACGCCGAACCAGCTGGCGGCCGGGTCGGTGTAGTCGCTCTTCGTCATGTCCTTGAGCGAGTAGACGAACAGGAACGCCAGGGCGATCCCGCCGATGAGCGGGAGGAGGCCCACGAAGAAGAAGTTCTTGACGCTCTTGAAGAGGTAGCGGCGGTAGTAGATGACGCAGGCGAAGCCGCACTGCCCGTAGTAGTAGGAGATCATCAGGCCGACGCCGAGGGCCGACCAGGTGAGCACGTCGCCGCCCTGGTAGCGGGTGAGGAGCGTCAGCACGGTGAACCACACGCACGAGATGATGCCGTACAGCCACGACGAGAACGCGGGGGTGAGGCGCTTGGGGTCGACTTCGCCGAGCTTGGCCGGGGCCGCCCGGTGCATGGCCATGGAGAGCGCGGTGCGGGCGGCGGGCAGGATGGTGGTCTGGCAGCTCGCCGCCGACGACGTGAGCACGGCGAGCACGAGGAGCTTGAGGCAGAACCAGCCGATGCCGCTCGTCCCGAAGACGATGCTCCCGGTGGCCGACAGCACGTCGGTCGAGTTGTCGCTCAGGTAGCCGGGGCCCTGCACCGCCTGGGCGGCGAAGGTGACGGTCACGAAGATGGCCACGAGGATGAAGGTGGAGAGCACGCCGGCCTTGCCCGGCGTCTTGCTCGAGTCCTCGCACTCCTCGTTCACGCTGGTGGCGGTGTCCCAGCCCCAGTAGATGAACACCGCGGCGAGCATGCCCTCGGTGACCGCCTTGGCCCCGCCCATGTTGGTGGGCGCCAACCAGCTGATCGACGGGTGGACCGACCCGTTGATCTTGCCGGCGTACACCTTGACGAGGGCGACGACGCTGAACAGCACGAGGACGCCCAGCTCGGTGCCGAGCAGGATCAGCTGGGAGCGGGCGCTGAGCTCGATGCCCACCACGCAGATCCACGTCATCGCCAGGATGAAGAGGATGCCGAGGCCCAGCTCCCACCAGAGGTTGTCGGCCTGGGAGTGGAGCCCGAAGAAGGACAGCGTGTACTGGGCGGCGATGGCGGCCAGGCTGGGCATGATGATGAGGTCGGCGACCATGCTGCTCCAGCCGCCCATCCAGCCCCAGCGCGGGCCGATGGAGCGGGTGACCCAGCTGAAGTTGGTGCCGCAGTCGGGGTCGGCCCGGTTCAGGTAGTAAAAGGCCGAGGCGATGCACGCCATGGGCAGGAAGGCGATCCACATGATCGCCGGGGCCTTGAAGCCCACGCCCGCCGCGGTGAC
>JADGOP010000426.1 GCA_017882935.1 Actinomycetota bacterium | reverse complement strand
CTGGCCGAGGCGCCACGCATCCTCGGTGGGGGTGCCGGGCTCGGTGGTGCCGACGACTTCGCGCTCCTCACCGACGTGGCCGTGGCGCTAGGGGCCTCGATGGGCGCCACCCGGGTCGTCACCGACGCCGGGTGGGTCGGCCACGAGCGCCAGATCGGCACCACCGGCGTGGTCGTCGACCCGCGGCTCTACGTGGCGTTCGGCATCTCGGGCGCGGTGCAGCACACCAGCGGCCTCGGCGACCCGGAGCACGTGGTGTCGGTCAACCTCGACCCGCACTGCCCGATGATGGCGCTCGCCGACCTGGCCGTCGTCGCCGATGCCTCCGCCGTGCTCCGGGCGCTCGCCGACCGCCTCGGCCGGTTCACTGCACCAGAAGCGCGCACCACGCGCGCTTTCGGTTCAGTGAACCCCACGGGGGAGGATGGGGACGATGCCTGACTTCGATGTGATCGTGGTGGGTGCCGGACCTGCGGGGTCGTCGGCAGCGCTGGTGCTGGCGCGGGCCGGCCGCAAGGTCTGCCTCGTCGAGCGCGGCCCGTTCCCCGGGTCGAAGAACATGTACGGCGGGGTGGTGTACGGCCGCATCCTCGACACCCTCATCCCCGGGTGGTGGGAAGAGGCCCCCATCCAGCGGTGGGTCACCCGACGCGCCACCATGCTGATGACCGACACGCAGGCGCTCACCGTCGACTACCGCACCGACGCCTGGGCGGGGCCGCCCTACAACGGCGCCACCGCCTACCGCCCCGACTTCGACTCGTGGCTGGCGGGCAAGGCCGTCGACGCCGGCGCGACGCTCGTCTGCGAGACCGTGGCGAAGGGGTTGCTGCGCGAGGGCGACCGTCCCGACGGTGCGATCGTGGGGGTGCGCACCGACCGTCCCGACGGCGACCTCACCGCCCCGCTCGTCATCGCCTGCGACGGCGTGAACTCCTTCCTCGCCAAGGAGGCCGGCCTCTACGGCGAGGTCGATCCCGCCAACTACACGGTCGGCGTCAAGGAGACGGTGGCCCTGCCGCGCGAGACCATCGAGCAGCGCTTCAACGTGCGCGACCGCGACGGCGTCGACTTCGAGATCCTGGGCTGCACGCAGGGCATCCCCGGCGGCGGCTTCCTCTACACCAACCTCGACACGGTGGCTGTGGGCGTGGTGCTCAAGGTGCCGTCGCTCGCCGCCCAGTCGCTGCGGCCCGAGGAGATCATCGCCCGGATGAAGGCGCACTCCGCCATCGCGCCGCTCCTCGAGGGGGGCGAGGTGAAGGAGTACTCCGCGCACCTCATCCCCGAGGCCGGCTACGACATGATCCCGGAGCTGGCCGGCGACGGCATGCTCGTGGCCGGCGACGCGGCGGCCCTCTGCCTGGCCGCCGGCATCTGGCTCGAGGGCGTGAACTTCGCCATCGGCTCCGGCATCGCGGCGGGCGAGGCCGCCACCGAGGCGCTGACCCGGGGCGACGTGTCGGCGGCTGGCCTGGCGGGCTACCGCGCCCGGCTCGACGCCAACTTCGTGATGAAGGACCACAAGAAGCTGCGCCGTGCGGCCCACGTGATCATGGGGGAGCGGAACCAGCTCCACTACCCGCAGATCGCCTGCAACATCGTCGAGGACATGTTCCGCGTCGAGAACCCGGATCCGAAGCCGGGGCTGCGCCGCATCGTGCAGCGCGAGGTGAAGCGCAGCGGCCTCCGGGTGCGCGACCTGATGCGCGACGCCCGCGACGGCATGAGGAGCTTCGGGTGAGCGGTCGACGGGCCACCGGAGCGAAGCGCGGCCCACGTCGGGCCAAGGCTGCGGCGCCCGCCTCCCCCGAGGTGCAGCACACCCCGGCCCCCTCGGCGTACCCCGAGGTCAGCTTCGAGGACCGCATGGCCACGGTCGACTTCCGCGTGGCGCCCGACGCGCACATCGTCGTCGACGGCGACGCCTGCAACGGCTGCACCACCAAGGAGTGCGTGGTCGCCTGTCCGGCCAACCTCTTCGTGCCCGTGGCCGATGGCGGCATCCTCTTCAACTACGAGCAGTGCTTCGAGTGCGGCACCTGCTACCTGGCCTGCAACACCGCCGGTGCCATCAGCTGGAGCTACCCGGAGGGCGGCCACGGCGTCGTGTTCCGGCGGTCATGAGCTCCGACGCGACCGCAGGCCCGACCCTCGTGGTGGCCCTGAAGTCGGTCGACCTCAGGCCCGACGTCGACGCGCTCACCGGTGCGGTCACAACCGACCGACGCTGGGCCGGGCTCTCCGACGCCGACGAGGCCGCGCTCGAGACCGCACTCGGGCTCGCCGAGCAGTGGGCCGGCACGGTCGTGGCCGCCAGCGCGGGGCCGTCCGACGTCGACGCGGTGCTGCGCCAGGCACTCGCCGCCGGAGTCGCGCGGGCCGTGCGGGTGGACCTGCCGGCCGATGCGCCCAGCACGTCGGTCGCCCGGGCACTCGGCGATGTGGTCACCGACCTCGGCGCCACGTGGGTGCTGTGCGGCGCGCACAGCCTCGACCGGGGCTCCGGTTCGGTGCCCGCCTTCCTCGCCCACCACCTCTCCGCCGCGCAGGCCCTCGGCCTGGTATCGGTCGAGGCCGAGGGCGACTCGGCGCCGCCCGCCGCGGTGGTCACCCGCCGGCTCGACCAGGCGCGCCGCGAGCGGCTCCGCCTGGTGGCCCCGGCGGTGCTGTCGGTCGAGGGAAGCGTGGCGCGCCTGCGCCGGGCGTCGCTGGCGGCGGCGCTGCGCAGCGAGTCGGCGGACATCGAGGCGGTGAGCCCGAGCCTGACCACGGCGCCGGGCGCGGCGACGGCGCCGACCACCCGTCGGGCGTACCGGCCCC
>JADGOP010000425.1 GCA_017882935.1 Actinomycetota bacterium | reverse complement strand
GAAGATCGACCCAAAACGCGGAGCAGGGGGTCAGGCGGGGGCAGTGGCGGGCGAAGGGGCGGGGGTGGGCTCGTCGACGAGGACGCAGCGGGTGCCCGTGTAGATGCTCGGCATGCACTTGTTGCAGTGGATGCAGAGCGAGTCGGTGGCGGCGCCCGACTGCATGCGGTTGAGCAGGTCGGGCTCGCGCAGCAGTGCCCGGGCCATGGCCACGAAGGCGAAGCCCTCGTCGATGGCCGCCTCCATGGTGTCGAGGCGGTTGATGCCGCCGAGCAGGATGAGCGGCAGGTCGAGCGCGGCCTTGAACTGGCGGGCGTAGGCCAGGAAGTAGGCCTCCTCGAACGGGTACTCGCGCATGAACCGCTTCGACATGAGCTTGAAGCCGGTGCGCACCACCGGCGGCAACGTGGCGGCCATCTCGGCCACCGGCGCGTCGCCGCGGAACAGGTACATCGGGTTGGCGAGGGAGCTGCCGCCGGTGAGCTCGAGGGCGTCGACCGACCCGTCGGCCTCGATGAGGCGGGCGATGGCCACGCTCTGGTCGAGCCACAGCCCGCCCTCGACGCCGTCGGCCATGTTGAACTTCGCGGTGACGGCGACGGAGCTGCCGACCGCCTCGCGCACCGTCTGCAGCACCTGGCGGGGGAAGCGGCTGCGCGCCTCGACGCTGCCGCCCCACGCGTCGGTGCGGGTGTTCAGCTTCGGGCTGAGGAACGAGCTCAGCAGGTAGTTGTGCCCGAGGTGGACCTCGATGGCGTCGAAGCCGGCCTCGACCGCACGGATCGCGGCGCCCCGGAAGTCGTCGGTGACGCGGGCGATGTCGGCGTCGGTGCACGCCCTGGTTGGACGCATCCCGCTCGGCGCCAGGAAGCGGGTGGGTGCGAGCGCGGGCGCCTTGGTGCCGGCGGGGTTGGCCACCGGACCGGAGTGGCCGATCTGCGCGGCGATGGCGGCGCCCTCGGCGTGGACCGCGTCGGTCAGCCGGCGCAGGCCGGGGAGCGCCTCGTCGTTCATGACGAGGGTGTGGCCGTCGGTGCTGCCCTCGCGCGAGACCGCGCAGTACGCCACCGTCGACATGCCGACGCCTCCCGCGGCGACCTTGCGGTGGAACTCGATCAGCTCGTCGGTGACCACCCGCCTGGGCGTGACACCCTCGAACGTCGCCGCCTTGATCACCCGGTTGCGCAAGGTGACGGGCCCGAGCTGGGCGGGCTGGAACACCCTCGAAGCAGGCTTGGTCGGCATCGGCATCGGACCCCCGGTCGATGGAGTGGTGGGCGCGACCCTACGGCCGCAGCGGGGGCCGGATCGAAACGTGTTCTCGTTTCACGGGGACGCGTGCGTCAGGCGGTGAGCAGCTCGTGGAAGCGGCGGGCGAACAGGTAGGCGTCGCCGGGCCAGCGCGCCGAGAGGTAGCGCCCGTCCTGCACCACGAACGCGGGGTCGTCGTCGGTGGCGGTGCCGCGGCGGGTGCCGCGCGGGCCCCGCACGAACTGCGCCGGGTCGTCGAGCGCGGCCTTCACCTCGTCCTCGACGTAGGCCGGGTAGGTGCGGTAGTAGCGACCCAGCTTCCAGAAGGTGGCCAGGTAGGCGCTGCGCTCCATGAACTTGGGCAGGCAGGTGGTGCGCACCTCGGCGAGCGGGCTGCGTCCGGTGTGGGGGTCGGTGGCGCGGGCCAGCAGCAGCACGCCGTGGCAGATCGCGCCGACGGGACGCTCGAGGTCCCAGAAGCGACCGACGATCTCCTGCAACGTGGCCGACGCCAGGTACTGCCGCATGCCGGGGGCGTGGCCGCCGGGGAGGAGCAGGCCATCGTGGTCGGACGGCTCGATGGTCTTCCACGCCACCGGGTCGGTGAACTCGGGCGCACGGGTGAGCTGCTCGTAGAACGACTTCGGCTCGGGCTCGGCACCGAGCTTGCCGAAGATGACGCCGTCGAGCAGCCGCGGGTCGCACCTGGGCGCGGAGCCCCCGTGCTCGGTGGCGAAGGTGAAGGTGTGGCCGAGGTCGGTGAGGAGGCGCCACGGCACGGCCACCTCGGTGGTGTCGAAGTCGTGATCGGGCAGGGGCACGAGGATGCGCATCGCACCGAACGCTACGCCGGGACCGCGCGGTGCCTGCGGCTCCCCGGGCCGTCGCCCCGGTCGTTCAGATGCCGAGCAACCGCCGGAGCAGCTCGTCGACCGCGCGCGCGCCGTCGCGCAGAGCGGCCCTGGGGCGCGGCGAGCGGGCGACCATGAGCGCGATCTCGTTCAGCGACGCGAGCAGCACGTGGGCGAAGGTGTCGACCAGGCCGCCGGGCAGCGCGGCGTCGGCGGGACGGCCGGGCTCGGCCTCGAGGGCGGCCAGCCCGACCTTGAGCATGCCCAGGGCGTTGTCCTCCTCGATCGCCCGCCACCGCTCCCACCCGAGCACCGACGGCGCGTCGAGCAGCACCACGCGCTGGATGACGGGGCCACCTGCCAGGCGGACCCACTCGAGGCAGCCCGCGCGGAGCGCAGCCGCCGGGTCCGTGGCGCGGGCGGCCACCACCGCCACCCGCTCGGCGATCTCCGCCTCGAGGTCGAGGAACACGGCCTCGAACAGCGCCTCCTTGTTGGCGAAGTGGTGGTACAGCGCGCCGCGGCTCACGTCGGCCGCCTTCAGCACCGCCTCGATCGGGGTTCCGTCGTAGCCCTGTGCGGCGAAGAGGTCGCGTGCGACGGCCACGAGGTGGGCCCGCGTCGCCTGTCCCTTCGTCAACGTGCCGTCGTTCACCATGCGGGAAGCTTGACATACCGACTGTCGGTTTGTTTACATACCGACAGTCGGTCTGGAAGTCCC
>JADGOP010000424.1 GCA_017882935.1 Actinomycetota bacterium | reverse complement strand
CCCGACTCCACCTTCGTGCTCGGCGAGGACGACCCCGACCTGGCCGACCTCTTCGCACGGGTGCCCGCGGCCGAGACCTGGGTGCGCGGCGTGCAGTTCGACGTGGTCGAGAACGAGCTGGCCCTCGGGGGCCGCCTGCTCACGCTGCGCACCCCCGAGCGCACCGTCGACGACATCTTCCTGCCCGTGCACGGCGCCCACCAGGCCGACAACGCGGCGCTCGCGCTGGCCGCCACCGAGGCCTTCTTCGGCAGCGGCCTCGACGACGACGCGGTGCGCACCGGGTTCGCCCAGCTGGCGCTCCCCGGCCGGTTCGAGGTGGTGCACCGCGAGCCCACCGTCGTGCTCGACGGCGCCCACAACCCCGAGGGTGCCGAGGCCGCGGCCCGCACCCTTGCCGAGGAGTTCACCTTGTCGGGCACGCTCGTCATGGTGGTGGGCCTGCTGCAGGGACGTGACCCCGAGGAGATGCTGCGGGCGCTCGGCGCCGACCAGGCCGGCATCGTCGTGGCATGCACCCCGCCGTCACCGCGTGCCATCCCGTCCACCGAGCTGGCCGCCGCCGCCGATGCCATGGGCGTCGCGGTCGAGGTCGTGCCCGACGTGGCCAGCGCCGTCGAGCGCGCGCTGGCGCTCGCCACCACCGACGACCTCGTCCTGGTCACCGGTTCGCTCTACGTCGTCGGCGCCGCGCGAACGGCCCTGACGCAGATGGAGGAGGATCCCTCGTGGTGAGCCCCGTTGCCGCCGACCCCGCCAAGCTGCGCCCGAACGACCCGTGCTGGTGCGGGAGCGGCCAGAAGTTCAAGCGGTGCCACAAGGTCGCCACCGACCGGGTCCAGCGCGGCCGGGTGTCGCCGATGCGCACCGTCCCTGCCGAGATCGAGCGGCCGCCCTACGCCGCCGACGGCTCGCGCAGCGTGCGCGGCGACGATCCCGTGAAGTCGCCCGACGTGATCGAGCGCATGCGCCGGACCGGGGTCGCTGCGGCCGAGGTGCTGGCCGAGGTCGGCGCGGCGATCGCTCCGGGCGTCACTACCGACGAGCTCGACCGGCTGTGCCACGAGGCCTGCATCGCCCGGGGCGGCTACCCGAGCCCGCTCAACTACGGCGGCTTCCCCAAGTCGCTCTGCACGTCGGTCAACGAGGTCATCTGCCACGGGATCCCCGACGACCGGCCTCTGCGCGACGGCGACATCGTGAACCTCGACGTCACCCTCTACCGCGAGGGCGTCCACGGCGACACCAACGCCACGTGGTGCGTCGGAACGGTCGACGAGCGCTCCCGGACGCTGGTGCGCGTCACCGCCGAGTCGCTGGCGCGGGGCATCGCCGCGGTGCGGCCGGGCCGGCCGCTCTCCGACATCGGCCGGGCCATCCAGACCCACGCCGAGGGCGAGGGCTTCGCCGTGGTGCGGGCCTTCATCGGGCACGGCATCGGCGAGGTGTTCCACGGCGACCTGCAGGTGCTCCACTACTACGACCCCCGCAACTCGCTGGTCATGAAGCCCGGCATGGTGTTCACCATCGAGCCGATGATCGCCATGGGCGACTGGCGCCACCGGCTGTGGGACGACGACTGGACCGCGGTCACCGCCGACGGCCGCCGCACCGCCCAGTTCGAGCACACCCTCGTCGTCACCGACGACGGCGCCGACATCCTCACGCTGCGCCCCGACGGCCAGTGGTCCGGCGACACTGGCACCCCAAACCCCGCCTGACCCCCGCCCCCCCGGACCCTGCCCCCCGCCCCCGCGTCTTGAGTGCGTTTCGCGGGGTCATGGCCCCGCGAAACGCACCCAAAACGTGGTGTCACACCCCACCGATGTACTTGATGCATGCATCGAAGGAGCTGTCACCGAGACGTCGCCGCAGATCAACGTGGCCTGCTCACCGTCCGGCAGGCGGCGGCGACCGACCTGACCACCGAGGGTGTGCGCCATGAGGTCGCCACGGGGCGACTCGAACGACTCGGCCTGCGTGTCTTGCGCGTAGAGGGATCAGCGCCGGACTCGGAGCAGCGGGCGCTGGCCGCCGCACTCGACTGCGGTGGGTTGCTGTCTCATGTCTCGGCCGCCGCCTGGTGGGGCCTTCCGGGGTTCCTGCTCGAGCCACTCGAGGTGTGCACGGCTCGTACGCCCCGAGCTTCGGCTACGCCGCTTGCCAGGGTCCACCGGATCCGTTCATTGACCGAGACGCACGGCGTCGTGCTGCGGGGCGTCCCGGTGGTGAGACCCGAGCTGTTGGTCCTCCAGCTATGTGCGTCGGTCCACCCGGATCGAGCCGAGCGCTCTCTCGACCGCTTGGGGTCCGAGCGGGTGCTGTCCGGACCGTCGACCCGGCGCCGGCTCGACGAGGTGGCCGCGTCGGGGGTCCGCGGCGTGCGGACGCTCCGCCAGCTTCTCGACGACCGCGGCCCGAGCTACGTGCCTCCAGCATCCGGGCTCGAGGCCCGGTTCGCCCAGATCCTCCGTGAGGCAGGTCTGGCCCCGATGGAGCGGCAAGTCGACCTGGGCGATGCGGCCCGCTGGTGCGGTCGCGTCGACTTCGCCGATCCGCCCACACCGGTGGGTCACCGGGCGCTCATCGAGATCCAGAGCGAGAGGTACCACACCGCACTGGTCGACCTCCGGTCTGACCACGAGCGGCTGCACCGGCTGCGTGCCGGGGGGTTCGTCGTTGGCACCGTGGACGATTTCCAGGTGTGGCACGCCCGCGCTGAGGTCCTTGCCGAGGTGCGCCGCGTTCGATCAGAAGTGCGCCGCCTCGATCGACATCGGTTGTGAGCCCCTTTTTGGGTGCGTCTGCCGGGGTCATGACCCC
>JADGOP010000423.1 GCA_017882935.1 Actinomycetota bacterium | reverse complement strand
CCCCACCACGACCGGCACCGGCAGCGGGCACGTGCCACCGGGACTGCTCGCCACCGGCGACGTGGGTCACGTCGACGAGCTCGGGCGGCTCTTCGTCGACGGCCGCGACGACGAGATGATCGTGTCGGGAGGCGAGAACGTGTACCCGCAGGAGGTCGAGGATGTGCTCGCGTCGCACCCGTCGATCCTCGAGGTCGTCGTCGTCGGCGTCTCCGACGACGCCTTCGGCCAGCGGCTCAAGGCCCTGGTCGTGCTCCACCCCGACGCCCGCATCACCGCGGCCGAGGTGCGGTCCCACGTGCGCGACCGCCTGGCGCGCTTCAAGGTCCCGCGCGACGTGGAGTTCATCGACGAGCTCCCGCGCAACAGCACCGGCAAGGTGCTGCGCCGGGAGGTCGGCGGCAGCTGAGCCGGCTCACCGATCCCGTGAACCGGCGCGGGCCGCCGTCAGGAGGTGGCGCGGAGGTGGTCGCGGAAGGTGGCGGACTCGATCTCGGCCGGCTCGGTGGTGCGCATGAAGTCGAGCAGGAGCGCGATGAAGCGCCGCGGGTCCTCGACCTGGGGGAAGTGGCCGACGCCATGGAGGATCTCGACGCGACTGTCGGGCATGGCCTCGTGCGCCGCCTCCGCGTGCGCGACCGGGATGATCGGGTCGTGGTCGCCCCAGATGATCATGGTGGGGATGGCGCTCGCGAGGTAGAGGCGGTCGTGGGCGCTCACGCTCTGACCACCCGGGTCGACGACGGAGCGCAGCGTGCGCAGGAAGGCCTGGCGGGTGTCGGCGTCGCCGAGTGACGAGTAGGCACGCCACATCTCGTCGAGGCGGTTGGCCCGGATGCCGTGATCGCCCAGCCAGCGGCGCACGGAGTCGCCGCCCTCGCGCACGAACGAGGGGGCGGCGACCTTGAGCACCAGCTCGGCACCGGGAGCCGAGAGGGCCCGCAGCAACCAGCTGACCTCGCGACCCAACCCGCCGCTCGACACCAGCACGAGCCGCTCGCACAGCTCCGGGTGCTGGTAGGCGAGCTGCATGGCGACGCCACCGCCGAGGGACTGGCCGACGACGGTGACGCGGTCGATGTCGAGGGCGGTGAGCAGGTCGCGCAAGCCGCTGGCGTAGGCCCCGAGGGAGTAGTCGCCGGCCGGCTTGGCGGACTCGCCGTGCCCGGGCAGGTCGGGGGCGAGGACCCGGTGGTGCTCGGCCAGGTCGGGCATGACGTGGCGCCAGGTGGCCGAGCTCCCGGCCATGCCGTGGATCAGCAGGATCGTCTCCCCTTCGCCCATGAGGCGGTAGGCGACGTCGTGGCCGTGGATGAGGGCATGCGAGGGAGCTGGCATCCCTGTCAGTGTGCCCCGGCGGGGCCGGTGCAGAAAGGGTCGATGGTCACGGGGTGCCACGGAGGGCGCTCCGGGCCGGTGCCGGCAGGGGGGGGTGCCGCTCGCCGAGGCGTGGTCCTTCGACCCTGGTGCCGGGCGGCACGCCGGCGCACGATCGCGTTCGAGGGGCCCGACCGTCCGGGTGCGGGCCCACCGAACCCCCTGGTTGCCCGATGGTCGACACCCATGTCAGCGAAACCGATGCCTTCACCCTGCAGCTCGAGCGTGACCCGCTCCTGCGCTCGACGATCGTGGCCATCGCCATGTTCGACCGCCCACCCGACTGGGAGCGGCTGAACGACCGCGTGGAGCGGGCGACCCGCATCGCCCCCACGTTCCGGAAGAAGCTGGTGCCGAGTCCCTTCGGTCTGGCGTCGCCGCGCTGGGAGCTCGATCCCGACTTCGACCTGAGCTGGCACCTCCGGCGCGCCCGGGTGCCCGCTCGCGGTGGGTTCGACGCGGTGCTCGACCACGCCCGGAACGCCGGGATGACGGCGTTCGACCACGAGCGGCCGCTCTGGGAGTTCACGCTGATGGAGGGCCTCCCCAACGGGCGCGCGGCGCTCGTGATGAAGGTGCACCACTCGCTGACCGACGGGATCGGGGGCGTTTCCCTCGCGGCGCACGTGGCCGACCTCACCCGCAAGCCGGGCAAGCTCGAGCGCGTCCCCGACGCACCCCAGCTCGACGGCCACGGGCCGTTCGAGCCGCTGGTCGACGCCGTCAGCCACGACTTGCGCCAGCTGGTGCGCGCCGTCACCGGTCTCGTCCGCAGCACCCCGGGTGCGGTGATCGACGCCGTCCGGGACCCGGTGCACGCCGTGACCGGGCTGGCGGCGACCACGATGTCGGTGGCTCGGTTCGTGCGTCCGGTGACCACCACGAGCTCGCCGGTGATGCGCGGCCGCCGCCTGCAGTGGCACTACGACACGCTCGACGTGCCGTTCGCCGACCTGAAGGCCGCAGGCGCCGCCGTCGGTGGCACGTTGAACGATGCCTTCGTGGCGGCGATCGCCGGCGGCTTCCGCCGCTACCACGAGCTGCACGAGGCCCCGGTCGACCAGCTCCGGATCACCATGCCGATCAGCATCCGAGGCGACGACGAGGGCGTGGGCGGCAACCGGGTGACCCTGGCGCGCTTCGGCGTGCCGGTCGGGGTGGTGTCGGCCACGGACCGGGTGGCCCGCATCGGGGCGCTGTGCCGTGACGCTCGGCGTGAGCCCGCCATCGCCTACTCGAACCTCCTGGCCGGCGTGTTCAACCTGCTCCCGGTGGCGGTGACGGGAGGCATGCTCAAGCACGTCGACCTGCTGGCGAGCAACGTCCCCGGCTTCCCCTCGGAGATCTTCGTCGGCGGGGCGCGGATGGACGCGTTCTACCCGTTCGGGCCGACGCTCGGGTCGGCGGCCAACATCACCCTGATGTCCTACGCCGTGACCTGCCACAT
>JADGOP010000422.1 GCA_017882935.1 Actinomycetota bacterium | reverse complement strand
AGAAGGACCTCAAGCGTGTGGTCGCCTACTCGTCGGTGGCCCACCTCGGGTTCATCGCCATGGTCATCTTCGCCATCACCACGCAGAGCGTCCAGGGCAGCGTGCTGCAGATGGTCAACCACGGCATCTCGACCCCGGCGCTGTTCCTCCTAGTCGGGTTCATCTACGAGCGGCGCCACACCCGCCTGTTCTCCGAGCTGCGAGGCATCCAGAAGAGCGCGCCGATCCTGGCCGCGGTCTTCATCTTCGTGGTCCTCTCGTCCATCGGCCTGCCCGGCCTCAATGGCTTCGCGGGTGAGTTCCTGATCCTCACGGGCTCGTTCATCACCCGCCGCTGGTTCGCCGTCGTGGCCGCCACCGGGGTCATCCTCGCCGCGCTCTACCTGCTGTGGGCCTTCCAGCGGGCCTTCCACGGCATGCCCGACGAAGCCAACGCCAACGTGCCGGACCTCAACTGGAAAGAGGGTCTGGTGATGCTCCCGCTGCTGGCGATCATCCTCTTCACGGGCATCTACCCCAAGCCGCTGCTGTCGCGCATGGAGCCGTCGGTGAACCACCTCATCCGCCACGTCGAGGTGCACTCGCACTACCGCCAGCCGCCCGTTGCCGTGGTCGGCCCCGCAGTGGTCGCCGCACCCGCGCAGGGAGGTGGCAAGTGATCGCCGTCCTCGGCCAGGCCGTCAGCACCGCGAAGCTGGCGACGCCCCACGTCGACTACCGCACGATCCTGCCCGTCCTGATCCTCATCGGCGGGGCGGTCGTGCTGCTGGTCGGTGGCTCGCTGCTGCAGAGCCGCACCGCCATGCGCTGCTACGGGCCGTTCGCCGCCCTGGTCGGCCTCGCTGCCGGCATCAGCGCCATCCCTGAGTGGCACCGGGTGTTCCGGCACCACGCCGGGGCCCGGCCGTTCTCGGCCATCGCCGGCGCCGTCGGCGTCGACGGGTTCGCCCTGTTCGCCACCTTCACGATCTGCGCCGCGGTGGTCCTCAGCTCGCTGTTCCTCGACGGCTACGTGGAGCGTGAGGGCCTCGACGGGGTCGAGCCCTTCGTGCTCGTGCTCCTGTCGGCGTCGGGTGGCGTCGTCATGGCTGCGGCCAACGACCTCATCGTGATGTTCCTCGGCCTCGAGATCCTGTCCATCGCGGTCTACGTCCTCGCCGGCATGCACACCCGCCGGGTCCGCTCGAGCGAGGCCGCCATCAAGTACTTCGTGCTGGGTGGCTTCTCGTCGGCGTTCTTCCTGTACGGCATCGCCCTCTGCTACGGCGCCACGGGCTCGACCAACCTGGTGAAGATCTCCAACTTCCTCGCCACCAACGCCCTCAGCAACGACCTGCTGCTGCTCGGCGGCATCATGCTGCTGATCGTCGGCTTCGGCTTCAAGGTGGCGGCGGTGCCGTTCCACAGCTGGACGCCCGACGTCTACCAGGGTGCCCCCACGCCCATCACCGGGTTCATGGCCTCGGCCGTGAAGGTGGCCGGGTTCGCCGGGTTCCTGCGGGTCTTCTTCCTGGCCTTCCCGCTGTACCGCCTCGACTGGCAGCCGGTCATCTACGCGCTGGCCGTGCTCAGCCTGCTCGTCGGGTCGTTCGTGGCCATCGTGCAGACCGACGTCAAGCGGCTGCTGGCCTACTCGTCGATCAGCCACGCCGGGTTCATCCTGGTGGGCCTCGAGACCGCGCAGCGCGAGGGCGTGTCGGCGTCGCTCTTCTACCTGGCCTGCTACACGTTCATGGTGGCCGGCAGCTTCGGCGTGGTGGCCATCATCGGTCGCCGCGGCGACGGCGCCCACTCGCTCACCGAGTACAAGGGCCTCGCCCGACGGGAGCCGCTCCTGGCCTTCCTGCTCACGGTGTTCCTGCTGGCGCAAGCCGGCGTGCCGTTCACGGCCGGCTTCGTGGCCAAGTTCGAGATCCTGGTCTCCGCGGTGCAGGCCCACTCGTACTGGCTGGCCCTCATCGCCATGCTCTCGGCCGTGGTCGGCGCCTACCTCTACCTCAAGGTCGTGATCACCATGTACGCCGGTGAGACCGAGGAAGAGGCGGCCGTGCCCGTCGGGTCCCGCCTGTTCGTGCCGTGGGGCGCCAAGCTCGGCCTGGCCCTGGCCTTCGTGTTCGTGGTCGGCGTCGGCATCGTGCCCGGCCCGCTCACCAACATGGCCACCCGGGCGGTGCCGCACCTCATCGCCGGCGCCACCAACGTCAGCCCCTGACCGGGGTCGATCACCGGTAGGGTCGGACGCCGTGTCGGACCCGGTGCGGCAGTACCTCGCAGTGGTGGTGGTTGGCGCGGTCGCGTCGGGCATTACCTGGGGCGTGCTGGTGCTCGGACAGGTGTTGCGGCCCGACCGCTCGCGCGACACCGCGCCGCGCCCGCGCCGCTGATGGGCATCGTCGAACGGGGCCGGCTCCCGCCGTCGCTCGCCCGCGCCCTGGCGTGGGCGCGTTCGTCGGCCCTGCGCGTGCACGCCGTCGGCCCCGACGAGGCTCTGGCGCCCGTCGACGAGCTCCTGTCGGGCGAGGGGGCGCCGCGGGCCCGCCGAGCCGGCATCCGGTGGGCCACCGAGGTGGCCGCGGCCAACGTGCTGCTCGTCCTCGGCCCGGCTCCGGCCGGCGACCCCGACCCGCTCGCGACCTACCACGCCATGCCCCACCCCAAGTACGTGGTGATCGTCGTCGCCCCCGACCTCGGCGCGGCGCTGCTCCCGGGCGTGCCGGTCGACGTGACCGTCGCGGCGGAGGATGCCGACCCCGACGGGCTCTTCGGGGCCTTGCTCGACGTGCAGGGCCTCATCCTCGCCGAGGACCCTGCTGCGCGCTGGCAGGCCGG
>JADGOP010000061.1 GCA_017882935.1 Actinomycetota bacterium | reverse complement strand
TCGGCGCCGAGCAGCGCGAAGTCGGGCGGCTCGCCCATGTTGACCAGAACCTCGAAGCCGATGGTGCGGCGGTAGAAGTCGATCGACGCGGCCACGTCGCGGACGCCGAGCGTCGTACGGGTCCTCTGGAAGTGGATGGTCATGCCGCGACTGTGCCGTGCGCGACGGGTGCGATGTCGAGCGGGATCAACCGACTTCCGCAGCTCAGTGTGTGCGACGCTGGAGGCCTTCGTGCAGTTCCCCCCTCCAGGAGGTCTCCCCGTGGACATGCGCAAGCTCTTCTCCGAGGCCATGGGCACCGCGGTGCTGGTGTTCTTCGCCGTCGGTGTCGCCACGCTCAGCTTCGGGAGCTGGGGGAACCTCAAGTTCATCGGCGGATCCGCGGGCACGAGCGTCGCCGCGGGCGTCGTCGCCACGGCGCTGGCGTTCGGCCTGGTGCTGCTGGCGCTCGCCTACACGCTCGGCCCGGTGTCGGGCTGTCACATCAACCCGGCCGTCACCATGGGCTTCCTCGTGAGCAGGCGCATGAGCTTCACCGAGGCGCTCGGCTTCTGGGCCGCGCAGTTCGTCGGTGCGCTGCTGGGTGCGGGCGCCCTCTACGCCGTGTTCCGTGACACCCCGCAGTACACCAAGGCCAATACGGGGCTGGGCACCAACGGCTGGGGCAAGGCGTCGATGATCGGCATGCGTGTGGGGGGTGCGTTCGCCGCCGAGGTGATCCTCACCTTCCTCTTCGTGCTGGTGGTGCTCACCGTCACGAGCCGCATCGGCAACTCGAACATGGCGGGCATGGCCATCGGCCTCGCCCTCACCATCGTCCACCTCATCGGCATCCCGATCACCGGCACCTCGGTGAACCCGGCCCGCAGCTTCGGCCCGGCCGTCATCGTCGGGGGCACGGCCATCCGTCAGCTGTGGCTGTTCATCGTGGCCCCGCTGATCGGGGGCGCCATCGCCGCGGGGGTGCACCTGTTCCTGGTGCCTGCCGAGTCCGACCAGGCGCTGCTCATCCCCGACGCCGACACGGAATGACGGGACCGGGACCGCCCGTCCCGGAGCCCCCGTCTGCGCCCGGGTCCCCGGCGGTCCTGGTCACCGGAGCCTCGGGTTACGTCGGCGGGCGGCTCGTGCCGGCGCTGCTGGCGGCGGGCTGCCGGGTCCGCTGCCTGGCCCGCACGCCGGCCAAGCTCGACGACGCGCCGTGGCGCGACGCGGTCGACGTGGTGCGGGGATCGGTGGGCGGCGACCTCGCCGAGGCCCTCGACGGCATCGACGTGGCCGTCTACCTGGTCCACTCCATCGGCCAGGGACCCGACTGGGCCACCACCGAGCTACGCGACGCGGGCAACTTCGCCCGCCGGGCCGCCGAGGCGGGGTTGCGACGGATCGTGTACCTGGGTGGGCTGGGCGCCGAGGCCGACCGGCTGAGCGCCCACCTCCGCAGTCGCCACGCCGTCGGCGAGGCGCTCGCGTCGACCGGGGTGGAGGTGGTCGAGCTGCGGGCGAGCGTGGTGATCGGGTCGGGGTCGGCCAGCTTCGAGATGCTGCGCTACCTGGTCGAGGTGCTCCCGGTCATGGTGACCCCCCGGTGGGTCACGACCCGGAGCCAGCCGATCGCCATCTCCGACGTCATCGCGCTGCTCACGGCCGCCATCACCGACGAGCAGCTCCCCGCCGGCATCTACGAGGTGGGCGGCCCCGACGTCGTCTCGTACGCCGAGATGATGGAGCTCTACGCCGAGCTGGCGGGGCTCCCGGCGCGACGCCTCGTGAAGGTCCCGGTGCTGACACCCGGGCTGTCGGCGCACTGGGTCGGGCTGGTCACACCGGTGCCGGTCCCTCTGGCGCGTGAGCTGGTGGAGAGCCTGGTCAACGAAGTCGTCGTCACCGACGATCGCGCCGCCAAGGCGTTCTCCCACCGCTCCATCGGGCTGCGGGAGGCCATCGAGCGGGCCCTCGCGGCGACGCGCAACGGCACCGTGCCCACCTCGTTCGTCGATGCCGACCTGGTCCACTTCGCGCCCGCGCCGACCGACCCGGACTGGTCGGGTGGCACCGATCTCACCGACGTGCGGACGGTCGCGACGCCGGCACCGCCCGCTCGGGTGTTCGCGACCGTGACCGCCATCGGCGGCACACGGGGCTGGTACGCGGGCGAGCGCCTCTGGGAGCTGCGCGGCCTCATCGACCAGCTGGTCGGTGGTCCCGGGTTGCGCCGCGGCCGACGCGACCCGCGCCTGCTCGCGGTTGGCGACCACCTCGACTTCTGGCGCGTCGAGGCGATCATCCCCTCACGCCTGGTGCGCCTCCACGCCGAGATGCGCCTGCCGGGCGAGGCCTGGCTCACGTGGGAGCTGGTGCCCGATGGTGCGGGCACGCGGATCACCCAGACCGCCGAATACCGTCCCCGCGGGCTGTTCGGCCGCCTCTACTGGCTGGCGGTGGCACCGTTCCACCGCTTCATCTTCCCGGGGATGCTCGCCGGGATCGCGGCCGACGCCGAGGCGGCCGACGCCGTCGGGCGCGCCGCCTGAACCACACGGTCAGGTCGGCGAGCTGAGGTACGCGGTGGTGAGCCAGCCCCGCAGCCGCTCGTCGAGGTCGTCGGGGCTGCGCAGGTTGGCCACGTGGTAGTACCGGCCGTGGAAGGCCACGACCTTGCGGGTGATGCGCCCGTGCTCGACGGCGTGCGGCAGCGAGAACGAGAGCGCCACCCACCGGTCCTTCGGGCGCAGCTCGGCGAAGGTCTGCGAGCGCTTCAGGAAGATCCCCACCGACACGGGCTCCACGTGCACCGGGCCGAGGGTGCTCACGTGGCGCAGCACCGCCTCAAAGATGGGTCGTTCGTGCGGCGGCCCGGTGGAGAAGTACTCGTCAAGCGACATCGCGGGGGAGCACTCGTGTGACTGACCGGCGCGACGGAAGAGGCGCCGGCACTCGGGGCAGGTCCATCCGGCCATGTCCCCATCCTTGTCGGGGGGTGACCTCGAGCGGCTCGGCGGACTACGCGAGCGCCCGCTTGTCCTGCACGACGTAGGCCAGGATCAGGGCCAGGGGGAAGAAGAAGAGGCTCAGGATGAAGTAGCCGATGAAGCTGTGGCCCTTGCGCCCGGCCACTCGGGCGGGCCAGAACGCGAGCGCGATCCAGATGAGGAGTGCGAGGAAGCCGTAGGCGAAGACGCCGAAGGCGGACATGGCGAGCATGGAGGCCCCGTTTCCGTGGTGGAAGGTCGTATGCCTGACGGTAGGCCCGGTCCCGGGCGCGACCATCACCCCAGCAGGGTGAAGCCGTCCGGTCCTCGAGGGACAACTCGCTCGACGTCGGCTGCTGCGTCCGCCATCGTGGGCCGATGAGCTGGCGGTTCACGGACGACGTCGACGCCTACGCGGCAGTGGTCGGGCCGCTGCTCGAGTCGTCGCCTGCCGAGCAGACCCTGTCGCTCACCATCATCGAGAACGCCCGGGCGCGGCGCGGTGGCCCGACCGACGAGGTGTTCGGCTGGTGGGCCGAGCCGTCGGGAGAGGTCACGGGCGCAGTGTCGCACTCGCCGCCCCACGAGCTCGTGCTCGGCGTGGTGCCCGACGAGGCGGTGCGCCCGCTCGTGCGCGCGCTCGGCGGGCTGGCCAGCCACCCCAGCGGCGTGAACGGGCCCACGGCCACCGCGGCGCAGGTGGCCGCGGTCTGGATGGCCGAGACGGGGGGAGCGGTCCTGCTCCGCCACGCCGAGCGCCTCCACGTCCTCGAGGGAGGCGTGCACCTCGACGCCCCGCCGCCCGGTCGGGCACGCGTCGCGACCGACCACGACGCCGACCTCCTGGTCCGCTGGATCGGGGACTTCTGCCGCGAGGCGGGGGTCGTCGCCCATCCGCGGGCCGTGGTCGAGGACCGCCTCGACCACGGCGGGATGACCCTCTGGGAGGACGCCTCGGGTGAGCCGGTGGCCCTGGCGGCCCGGAACCGCCCGGCGGCAGGCATCGTGCGGGTGGGCCCGGTGTTCACCCCCGCGCCCCACCGGCGCCGGGGCTGGGGCGCTGCCGTCACTGCGGCCGCGACGCAGGCCGCGCTCGACGAGGGTGCCCGCGCGGTCGTGCTGTTCACCGACCTCACCAACGCCACCTCGAACGCGCTCTACCGGCGGCTCGGCTACGTGCCGGTCGGCGACCGCCTGGTGCTGCGCCTCGCCCTCACGGCTCCAGGCTGAGCGTGAGCCTGGCCGCCGTGGCCGCGACGTAGATCTCGGCCAACCCGACCGGGTCGGTGAACGACCGGTCGGTGAGCGCCTCGATGCGCTGCAGCCTGTTGCGCACGGTGTTGCGGTGGCAGTACAGCCGCTCGCTGGCCTTGGAGACCGAGCCGCCCGCCTCGATCCAGGCCGCCAACGTGCCGAGCAGCAGCTCGCGCTCGTCGGCGTCGAGCGCCAGCACGGGTCCGAGCACCAGCGCGGCGATGCGCTCGCCGAGCTCGGGGGAGCGGGCGATGAGGGCCCCGACGGGCTGCTCGTCGAAGAGCACCACCCCCACTCCGTCGGGCGGGACGCAGCCCATGGCGAGGTCGGCCAGGCTCACCTGCCGCGACGTCTCGGTGAGGTCGGCGTAGACCGGGCTGAGCCCGACGCGCCCGGGATCGGTCACCCGAACTACATGCACACCGCGTCGGTCATCACCTGGTCGGGCGACGCGCTCGCCAACTCCGGCCAGTAGCCGTCCGAAGGCTCCCCGACCGATCCCCGTCCGGCACCTGCCGGGCGGGGATGGTCGCGTGGCGTCGGCCCACCGCCATCGAGTTTGCGGCGCTCCGCGAACGCCGTCTCGCCACCGCGTGAACCTCCTCTTCGACCAGAACCTGTCGCGGAGCCTCGTCGTGCGGTTGCGCGACGTGTTCCCCGACAGCGAGCACGTCGCTGCTCTCGGCCTCGACACTGCAACCGACCGTGAGATCTGGGACTACGCCCGCGAGCATGGCTATCTCATCGCCTCGAAGGACTCGGACTTCCGCCAACTCGCATTCCTCTACGGCCCCTAACGGCAGTAGCCACGCGCTCCGGGGTGCGGTCTCCGCACCCAGAACCGGGTGTCGCGGCGGGCAATCGGCGAGGGCGGCGGTAGAACGGTCCCATGCACCTCGACCTCCACGTCTCACGCTTCGACTGGGCCGGCTCGCCGGGCGGCATCGGCCCCGGCATCACCGGCCTCGCGCGGCGCGCCGAGGCCCTCGGCGTCCGCACGATGTCGTTCATGGACCACTACTTCCAGATGGACTGGATGGCACCCGCGGAGGACCCCATGCTCGAGGGGTACACCGCCCTGGGCTTCGTCGCCGGTCGCACCGAGCGCCTCCGGCTGCGTCTGCTCGTGACCGGGGTGACCTACCGGCCGCCGGGGCTGCTGGCCAAGGTGGTGACCACGCTCGACGTGGTGTCGGGCGGCCGCGCCGAGCTCGGTATCGGCGCTGCCTGGTACGAGCGCGAGCACGACGGGCTGGGGGTTCCGTTCCCACCCACGGCCGAGCGGTTCGAGCGGCTCGAGGAGGCACTCCAGATCTGCGTCCAGATGTGGAGCGACGACGACGGCCCCTTCGACGGCAAGCACTACCAGCTCGCGGCCACGCTCTGTCGGCCCCAGCCGGTGAGCTCGCCGCGGCCGCGCATCCTGATCGGAGGCGGTGGCGAGCGGAAGACGCTGCGGCTCGTGGCGCAGTACGCGGACGCCTGCAACCTGTTCGGCGATCCCGCCGAGGTGACGCACAAGCTCGAGGTGCTGCGTGGCCACTGCGAGGCGGTTGGCCGCGACCCGAGCGAGATCGAGGTCACCGCCATGTTCCGCGACTTCCCGCCCGACTCCACGCCGGCCGACCTCGTGCGCAGCGCCGAGGCCTTCGCCGCGGCGGGCGTGTCGACGCTCGTCACCGGAGCGGTCGGCCCCGACCCCGCCGGCTGGCTGGAGTCGACGTTCGCCCCGATCCTCGAGGACCTCGTCGCCATCGAGCCCACCGCTTGGTAGGCGGGTGACCGCCTCAGCGCCTCGTCCGCGACAGGTCTACACCGGTCTCGTAGTGGATCAGCCGCTCGTCGAGTGACGGTGCCCTCGTGGTGGAGCGGGTGACGAGAATCGAACTCGCGTTCTCAGCTTGGGAAGCTGATGTTCTGCCTCTGAACTACACCCGCAGGAGGCGCAACCCTACCGGAGGCCGGTGCAGCGGTCGCAAGGGCTCGCCCACCCGACCGGTCAACGCGACCGATTTCTGGGGACGGAAATGGTGCGATATGCGCCATTCCCGTCCCCAGAAATCGACGGGCGGGGGGCGGTCGGTAGCGTGCGGCGATGACCGCAACCTCGAAGATCGCAACCGTCGTGTGGGGCACCGGCAACGTGGGACGCGCGGCGATCCGCACGGTCGAGGCGCACCCGGGCCTCGAGCTGGCCGGGGTGATCGTGGCCAACCCCGACAAGGTCGGGCGCGACGCAGGCGACTTGGCCGACCTCGGACGCCGGCTGGGTCTGGTCGCCACCGACGACGTCGGGGCGGTGCTCGGCACGGGTCCCGGGGCTGTTGTCTACGCCGCGTCGGGCGACGTCCGGCCCGACGCCGCGATCGCCGACGTGACCCTGGCACTTCTGGCCGGCGCAGTGGTGGTCACCCCCTCGATCTACCCGCTGTACGACTTCCGGAACGCACCCGCCGACCTGCGCCGGCCGCTCGAGGCCGCTGCCGAGCGGGCGGGGGGTGCCCTCTTCGTGTCGGGCATCGACCCGGGCTGGGGCAACGACATCCTGCCCATCTGGCTCAGCGGCCTGGCCGGCACCATCGACGAGGTGCGGTGCCAGGAGATCTTCGACTACTCCACCTACGACCAGCCCGACGCGGTCCGCTTCCTCGTGGGCATGGGTCAGCCCATGGACGAGATCCCGCCGATGGTGCTGCCCACCATCCCCACCATGGTGTGGGGCGGGCAGGTCCGGCTCATCGCCAGGGCGCTCGGCGTGGAGCTCGATGAGATCCGCGAGACCCTCGAGCGCCGCCCGCTCGACGCCACGGTCACCAACGCCATGGGCACGTTCGAAGCCGGCACCCAGGGCGCGCTCCGCTTCGAGGTGCAGGGCATTATCGGTGGCGAGCCCCGGATCATCGTCGAGCACGTGACCCGCATCGACCGCGGGTGTGCCCCCGACTGGCCGCTCCCGGCCGACGGTGGCGACGGCGCCCACCGCGTGGTCATCGAGGGTCGGCCGCGCATCGAGGTCAACGTGGAGGCCACCGACGAGGGTGGCAACCGGGCGGCCGGCGGCAACGCCACGGCTGTCGGCCGGCTGGTCAACGCCATCCCGTGGCTGCGTGCCGCGGGCCCCGGCCTGTACGACGCGCTTGACGTGCCGCTCCTGCCGGGCGCCGGCAAGCTGGGCACCGCGGCGCCCTGAGCCACGCCGCACCCTGTCGCTCCGTCCCATGATCGACCTGGGTGCAACCGGCCCGACCGGCGCGTCATACGGCAGGAGCCTCGGCTCCGGACACCGTGTGTGGTCCGACCCCTCTCCCGCCTCAGTGGTGTCCTCGCCGTGGCGATCGTGTGGAGCACGTTGCTCCTGGGCACCGCACGAGCCCACCTCGACCTGCTCGGCCCCCGGCCCCTCAGCGACCTCGCACGCCATGCGCCGTCGGCACTGCTGTTCGACGCCGGTGTCGCGGCGGCGGCCGTGCTGTTCATGGTGTTCCACGGCTCCCTGCGGCAGCGCTACCGGATGGGCCTCTCGTTCTCGGTGGTGATGCTCGTCGGGATGACCGGTCAGCTCGTCGCGGCGGTCGTCCCACTCGGCGGTGCGGGCGGCGCCAACGAGGTCCACGTGTGGAGCGCGCTCATCCTGGGGGCGTCGCTGCCGCTCCTCATGTGGCGGTTCGCAGCGGCGCAACCGCCGGGACCGTGGCGTCGGCTCTGCTACCGGCTGTTCGCCGCGGAGGCTGCGGCGTGCGTGGTCGGGTACACCCTGTCGGTCCGACACGTCGCACCCCTCGCCGAGATCGTCGCCGGGGTCTTCTTCCACGCGTGGGTGGTGGCCGCGACCTTCCTCGGTCCCGAGCGACCTGTCGAGCAGCCGGCGGTGGGCGTGCGCAGGGTCGCGCCGATCTCGGCCTGACCCCGGGTGCGGTGACCTTCGGCCCTTACGGACCCGGCCCGTCCTCCGTACGTTGAGGACCGGAGACCGAGGGAGGGTTCATGGAGCCGGGTGCGACGGACGTCGGGGTGTTCGGTGCGGGCAGCCCCTACGAGGGGCAGCGGGTCACGCATCGGGGCTCGCAGTTCGTGATCGAGGGCTCGGGGCCGGTGGATGCGATCGCGCTCGTGGCGTGGGCAGACGCAGGTCAGCTCCGCTGGACGAGCGACGCGATCGGACAGTGGGTGCAGGCGAGCACCGCTCCGGGTTCGGTGCCGCCTCCTCCCACGCCACCACCGCCGGGCGAGGCCCAGGAGGGGACGACCGGAAAGCGCCGTCCGGCACCGGCCCTCGTGACAGCCATCGTGGTGCTGCTCCTGCTCCTCGGCGCGGTCGGCGCCTACCTCATCGGCAACCACTCCCCTCGCACGGCGACCACGACGACGACGGGTTCCATCTCGACCGAGCCGGCATCCTCGACGACGAGCCCCGACACCGTCACGACGGTGCAGTCGACGCTCGCGCCGACGATCCCGCCGACCCCGGCACCCACCAACCCGCCCACGGTTGCGCCGACCCAACCGCCTGCCCCGGCCGATCCGGTGAACAACGCGAACTACGCCCGGATCCAGATCGGGATGACGCTCGCGCAGGTCGAGGCGATCCTCGGCGGGGCGGGGCGCCTCACCGACGAATCGAGCACCTTCGGCGACCAGTACGTGTGGGAACGCACCGACGGGGGCTACGGGAACATCAGCATCGCCATCAAGGACGGCGTCGTGTTCAGCAAGTACTCGAGCATCCCCTAGCCGTCCGCACACGCGCGGACGGCCCGAGCACGAAGGGAGGGGTCATGGCAGCACAGACGTTGATCGGGACGTTCGGTCCCACCAGTCGGTATCCGGGCCAGCGGGTCACGTACCTCGACGGGCAGTTCACGATCGAGGGCTCGGGCCCCGTGAGCCCGGTCGCGCTCGAGGCCGGGGCGACCGCCGGGCAGCTGGAGTGGGTGAGCCCGGAGATGGGCGCCTGGGTCCACGATCGAACCCGGCCCGGCGCCATCCCGCCGGTCGCGGATGCGGGGGTGGAGTCGGGTGGAGCTCCCGCGGTTCCCCCGCCACCCGCCGGTGGGAAGGCCACGGAGCCTCGGAAGCACCGGGCGCTCACCATTGCGGGCCTCGCGCTGCTGTTCCTGGTCGTGATCGGGGGTGCGTTCGTGCTCGGCCAACGGAACCACCACCAGAGCTCGGCAGCCAAGCCGATCGACCCGCGCTGCTTCGGGGTG
>JADGOP010000421.1 GCA_017882935.1 Actinomycetota bacterium | reverse complement strand
CTGGGTGGCCCCGATCGAGAGCAGGGAGCAGCCGAAGCGCCCCGCCGCGCGGGGCCCGCTCGGCGACACCATCGCCGCGACGGCCACCTCGAAGTCGGCACCGGAGTACGGGAGCAGCTGCAGGCGGGCATCGCGCAGCTTGAACCAGCCGGCGTCGTGGGTGACCGTCTCCCCGGCGAGCAGGGCCAGGATGACCTCGAGCGACTCCTCCATCATGTCGCGCTGCCTGGCGACCTCGATGCCCATCATGAAGGCGTCGGACGGCAGCGAGCCGGGACCGACGCCGAGCATGACCCGGCCCCGCGTGAGGTGGTCGAGCAGCACCATGCGGTCGGCCAGCATCAGCGGGTGGTGGTAGGGGAGCGAGCTGACCCCGGTGCCCAGCTTGATCCGCGACGTGCGCTGCGACGCCGCGGCGATGAACACCTCCGGGGAGGCGATGATCTCGTAGCCGGCCGAGTGGTGCTCGCCGATCCAGGCCTCGTCGAACCCCGCCCGGTCGAGGTGCTCGACGAGGGCCAGGTCGCGGTGGATCGCGAGGGTGGGGTTCTGGCCGGGCGGGTGGAACGGGGCCAGGAAGATGCCGAAGCGGAGGGGCCGTGTCATGACGCGTTGCTACCCAATCTTGACCGCCCGGTCAATTGAGGCTCGCACGCAGGGATTCACTGCACCAGAAGCGCGCGCCACGCGCACTTCTGGTGCAGTGAACGCCTAGGCGAGTTGCCGGGCGATGGTGCCGGAGTCGAAGTAGGCGCGCACGCCCACCAGGCCGTCGCCCTCGAACTCGAAGAAGCAGGCGGTGCGGCAGCGGAAGCGGCGGCCGCTCGACTGCGGGTCGGCGTAGGTGCCGGTGAGCCACAGCTCGGCGGCGACCACGTCGTCGCTGTGCCAGAACGAGATCACGTCGGTGGCGAGGTCGGGGAAGACGCGGTGCCGGTCCTGGAGGTACCGCCTGACCTCGTCGGGGCCGTCGTAGACGCGCCCGGCGCCGACCAGCTCGTAGCGCGGGTGGGCGAACGTGGCGATGATGCCCTCGGTGTCGGCCTGACGCTCGGCGGCGAGGTGCGCCCGCAGACAGGTCTCGCGTCGCTGGCGGAGGTCGGCGTCGGTGGAGACGGTCAAGGCCATCGGCTCCTGGCGGGATCGGACGGTGGGGAAGGTCGGGCGGCGGGGGAGCGGGTGGGGCGGTCAGTCGAGCAGGTCGGGCTCCTGGGCGAGGATCCAGTCGAACAGGGGCTGGGCGCTGAACCACCCCGCCACGTGGCTGCCCACCTGACGGTAGGTGAGGCGCGCCACGTCGTCGGGGATGGAGACGGGGTCGCCGGCGGCCATGGCGAGCAGCTCGGCCTGGCAGGTGCGCTCCATGGTGACGAACCAGAAGAGCGCCTCGTCGACGGTGTGGCCCACGGTGAGCAGCCCGTGGTTGGCCAGGATGGCGGCCTTGTTGGGACCGAGCGCGGCGGCGAGCCGCTGACCCTCGAGGGGGTCCTCGACGACGCCGGTGTAGTCGTTGAACAGCGCGTGGTCCTCGAAGAAGATGCACGCGTCCTGGGTGAGCGGGCGCAGCTCGCGCCGCAGCGACGAGAAGGCCTTGCCGTGCACGGAGTGCGAGTGGGCGGCCGCCACCACGTCGGGGCGCGCCGCGTGGACCTGGGAGTGGATCGCGAAGGCCGCCCGGTTGACGGGCGCGTGGCCCTCGACGACCGCGCCGTCGTGGTTGACCAGGATCAGGTCGCTGACGCTGATCTGCTTGAAGCTCCGCCCGAACGGGTTGACCCAGAAGTGGTCGAGGCGCTCAGGGTCGCGTGCGGTGATGTGGCCGGCCACGCCCTCGTCGAACCCGAAGCGGCCGAACAGCCGGAAGGCGGCCGCGAGGCGCTGCTTGCGCCACAGGCGCTCCTCGGCGGGCAGCTTCTCGACGGGTGCACCGTGCGGCATCAGTGGTGTGGTGGACATCGTTTCCCCCAGGCGGAGCGACGCAGATCGCGGTCCCTCACTGTACGCGCCGGGCGCCGCCGCGGCCCACTGGTCGCCCGCCGGGGGAGCGGTCAGCTGGGCGGGTCGGAGGTGATGGTCACCACCGCCGGCAGGAACGACGAGGTCACGTCGGGCCGCAGGTACCGGGTGGTGGGATCGGTGCCGAACAGGTGCCGCAGGAAGGCGACCGACAGGTCGTTGACGGCTCCGAACGCCTTCGACGGCAGGAGCGCGCCGGCCTGGCACCCGTCGAACCCGAGCTGCAGCAGGTCGTCGGGGATGCCGAGCTTCAGCGACCTCGCCAGCGCCACGATGCCGCCCTTGTCACGGCCGATCAGGCAGATGTCGGAGAAGACGAGGTGGCCGCTGCTGGCAATGGTGACGAACCACTTCGGCGGGTTCAGCAGCGCATAGGCCGCCCGGTCCTGGGCGGGCTCGATGGCCTTGTCGATGAGGCCCGTCATGATCATCCCGGGCTTGTCGGGCGGGTCCGTGGCGCCCGCTCCCGTGGGCTTCTCCAGGGCGTAGGCGATGAACCCGTCGACACGGGGCTCGACCCGCGCCTCCGCGTAGGCCGCGCTGGCACCCGAGGAGTGCCCGGTCACGGCGATGTGCGCCGGGTCGATGAGGCCGTGGAGCGGCGACGCCGGGTCGGCGTTCTCGCGCAGCCCCAGGTCGATCGTGGACGAGAGCACCTTGGTGTCGTCGGTCTTGCCGAACTTCATGGTGAGCGCCGCGACCAGGTCGCGCTCGGTGTGGTCGGGCGCCATCACCACGTACCCCCACTGGGCCAGGTGCGTCGTGAGCGACACCGACTGCTCGGGGAACCCGGCGAAGCCGTGGCTGAAGAGGACGAGCGGGAA
>JADGOP010000060.1 GCA_017882935.1 Actinomycetota bacterium | reverse complement strand
AGCAGCGGCAGCAGCCGTGAGCGGACCCGGAACACGAGCGCCAGCACCACGACCATCACCACGACGGCGATGGCACCGAGGACGAGCATGCCGCCCATCAGGTAGTCGTTGATGTGCTTCAGCAGCGTCGGTGCACCGGTGGTGAAGGAGGTGAAGCCGTCGAAGTGCACGGCCCGCACCGCGTCGGTGACGGCGACGCTGGCCTTGCCCTCCTGCTGCGTGGTCTGGTTGCCGTTGAGGCGCACGATGATGCGGGCGTGGGTGGCCGGGGCGACACCGGGTGGGGTGGGGAAGAACGGGCGCAGGGCCTCGCGGATGTTGCCCTGGTTGTCGAACAGCAGGAACTGCACCCACTTGGGGTTGTCGTAGGAGTGCACGCCCGCTTCGGAGAAGCGCGTGAGGGTGATGTTGGCGTCGTCGAGCCGGACCTTCTTCCTGGCCGCGCTCGTCTCGCGGTTGGTGGTGCTGAGCAGGATCTGCCCGGCCACGCTCGAGGTCGGGTCCTTCGAGCCCTTGGCGGGCGCGACCAGCGCCTGGTTCCAGTTCATGGCCGTGAGCGGCGTCGCGGCGCTGTGCACGCCCTGGGTGCGGTCGAGCTGGGCCTGGAGCTTGACCATCTTGGCCCGGTTGGCGGCCGTGAACAGGTCGAGGACGTTCTTGCCCGGGTCGGCCGTCATCACGGTGATCATGGCCTGGCCACCGAAGAGCGCCTGGTAGGCCCGGTTGTCGACCGAGACCTTGTCGCCCGGGTTGAGGTAGCTGTCCTGCCCCGTGGCGAACTTCAGGCGGGTGGCACCCCCGGCGAGGACCAGGGTGATGACGGCGATCACCACCAGGATCACGGCGGCCCGGGACGTGACGATGCGGCTGAGACCCTCCCAGGCCCGCCTCATGACGCCCGACCCTTGTTGCACGGCTGAATTGGTTGGTTCGGCATCGCTCGCCCCCCGGGACGTCGTCGTGTCCGATCACGTACAGCATGCGACCGCTCGACCCGGGGGGCCAGGGAAGAAGGTCCCGACCTCGCGCCGCCGAAGGCCCCTCCCCCCGGCGTTCACTGCACCGAAGGCGCGCGCCACGCGCGCTTTCGGTGCAGTGAACCGGCCGGCGAACGGGCTTCACTCGCGAGGCGGGTCGTCGTAAGGTCGGCGCGCCCGCTCCCCGACCCCGGAAGGCGCCCCACCATGACCATCGGCACCGGCGACGTCGCCCCGGACTTCGTGCTGCCCGGCATCGAAGGGGTCGGCACACCGGCGCAGGTGGCCCGCGACTACTCGCTGTCGGAGTTCCGGGGGCGTCCGGTGGTGCTGATCTTCTACCCGGGCGACAACACACCGGTCTGCACCGTGCAGCTGAACGCGTACACCCACGACATCGACGCGTTCGACGCCGTCGGGGCGCAGGTCCTCGCCATCAGCCCCCAGTCGGTCGAGAGCCACGCCCACTTCTCGTGCGAGCAGGGCTCGTTCGCGTTCCCGATGCTCGCCGATGCGGGCCAGGAGGTCGGCGAGGCCTACGGCATCCTCGGGCCACTGGGCTTCTACCGCCGCTCGGCGTTCGTGGTCGATGCGTCGGGGACGGTCGCCTACGTGCACCGGTCGGTCGGCAGCATGAGCTTCCGTCCCACCGCAGAGCTGGTCGCCGCCGTCGAGGCCGCGGCGAGCTGAGCCGAGGGAGGGCCGCCGCGGTCAGATGCCGTCGGCGACACCCAGGAGGCGGCCCCGGGTGACGGCCTTCATGCCCCGCCACAGGCCGAGCAGCGCGAGGAACCAGACGACGGCGCCGACCGCGATGCCCACCCAGTTGCCGCCGTACACGGCGCCGGTCGCCTCGCCGTAGGCGATCATGATCAGTGGCAGGGTCACCAGCCCCGAGGCCTGCTGGGCGGCGGCCGTGCTCTTCACCCGGGCCGACAGGCGCAGCACCACCGAGAGGGTGAGCAGCACGAACGGCGGCACGACCCACAGCATCAGCACCCACCACTGGGTGGTGGGGAAGAACCAGCCGCCCACCTCGGGCCCCACCAGTGTGTTCACGATGAGCGAGTAGAGGCCGAAGCCGACGATGGTGGTCACGTAGCCGGGCACGACGCTGGCGATGAGCTTGCCCAGGTAGATCTCGTGCACCGACGCGGGGGAGTGGGCGAGGAACTCGCCCGTGCCGCGCTCGCGCTCGCCCACGATCGTCGAGGCGCCCACCGCCGTCGAGATCGTCAGCGGCACGACCACGGCCACGGGCGCCAGCAGGAACACCGCCAGGGCGTACGCCGTCTGGCCCTGCTCGCTCTTGCCGCGGACCGCGGCGCGGGCCTTGGCGGGGAGCAGCTGCACCGCCTGGGAGATCTGGTGCACCGCGTGGATGTTGCCGATGCTGGTGATGGCGAACAGCAGGATGGTGGGGATCACCAGGAAGAAGATGCCGCCGAGGATCATCATCGGCATCCAGAAGTCGCGCGCCTCGATGAGCTGCTTGAGCTCGGTCCGGGCGATGGTCCAGACCCGGCTGGGCTTGAGGCGGATGGGCGGCTTGACCGAGGCGTTGATGCGACCCGTGGGCCGGGCGACCGGGGTGGCGGGGGCGGTCACGAGCCGGCTCCGTTCGAGGCGGGGGTGAGCTGGCGGCCACCGTCGTCCGCGAGGACCGTGTGTGACTGGGCCCGGGAGCGCCGCACGGCGAAGTACAGGTCCTCGAGGGTCGGGATCCGGGGCTCGACCCGGGTGAGGCGCACCCCGGAGCGGACCAGGGCGTCGACCAGGTCGGCGACGCCGTCGGGGTCCTCGAGCTGCACGTCGACCGGCCCGCTGCCGAGGGGGGCGTCGACACCGTCGCCCGCCATGCCCGCCAGCTCCTTGAGGCCGTCGCCGACGGTCTCGGCGCCGCGCACGCCCGGCATCTCCACGACGCGGGCGAGCTGGGAACGGTCCTCGGCGTCGAGCCGGACCACGCTGGCGGGCCAGAAGCGCCGGGTGAGCTCGCGGGGCGCGCCGGCCACCAGGTCGGTGCCGCCCTCGAGCACCACCACCTGCTGCGCCAGGCCCTCGGCCTCGAGGAGCAGGTGGGTGCACATGATGACGGTGACGCCACCGCCGGTCATCGACTTGATCATCTCGAGGACCGCGTGGCTGGACTCGGGGTCGAGGCCCGACGTGGGCTCGTCGAAGAGCAGGAGCTGCGGGTCGTGGAGCACCGAGCGGGCCAGCGCCAGGCGGGTCTTCATGCCCGTCGAGAAGCCGCCGACCTGCTGGTCGAGAGCGTGCTCGATGCCGAACCGCGTGGCGGCTGCGTGGATCCGCTCGTCGACCTCCGGGCCGCGCCCGAGGCCGTAGAGCTCGGCGGAGTAGGCCAGGTTGGCGTGCCCGGTGAGCCGGTCGTAGAGCGCCGGCTTGGCCGACACCACGCCACAACGGCGGCGCACCTCCTCGCCGTGGGTGGCGGGGTCGAGGCCGAACACCCGGACGTCGCCGTGGTGGGGCTCGAGCGCGCCGGTGATGATCCGGGTGGCCGTGGTCTTGCCGGCGCCGTTCGGGCCGAGGAGCACGGTGATGGTGCCCGAGGGCACCGACAGGTCGAGGTCGAGCAGTGCGTCGACCGTGCCGAAGCGGCGGCTCACGCCGCGCAGGTCCACCACGGGCGCGGCGGTTCCGTCCGGCGGCGCGGGCGCGGGGTCAGAGGTCGGGGCCAGGGTCACCGGTCCCCATCGGCTCGCGGGAGGGGCACCTTGACCTCTCGGGCCGCTGGTGGCGCCGTCGCGGCGGGGGTCCGCCCGCGCCTCCCGGCCGTTCGCTAGGGTCGTACAGGTGTTCGTGCTGGGGATCGATCCGGGCGTGTCGCGCTGTGGCTACGCGTGTCTCGAGACCACGCCGCGCGGGCCGCGGGCGGTTGCCATCGGGGTGCTGCGCACCGCGCCGGCCGATCCGCTCCCGCAGCGCCTCGCCGAGCTGCAGGCCGAGTTGCGGGCGCTGCTCACCGAGTTCACGCCGCAGGCGCTCGCCGTCGAGCGCGTCTTCTTCCAGGTGAACGTGCGCACCGCCATGTCGGTGGGCCAGGCCAGCGGCCTCGCCATGGCCGAGGCCGCGTCGCGCGGCATCGCCGTCACCCAGTACTCCCCGAACGAGGTCAAGCTGGCGGTGGCGGGCGACGGCGCCGCCACCAAGGACCAGCTCCAGCGCATGGTGCAGGCCCTGCTCGGCCTCGCCGCCCCGCCCCGCCCGGCCGACGCGGCCGATGCCGCGGCCCTCGCCCTCTGCCACCTGGCGCACGCCGGCCTGCGCGGCCGCGTCGCCGCCGCCACCCCCTCGTCCCTGGAGGTCCACCCGTGATCGGCTCGCTCCGCGGCACCCTGCTCGACCGCTCCACCGCGGGCGAGGTCCTCGTCGAGGTCGGCGGCGTCGGTTACCGCGCCACCATGGGCCCGGCCGCGGCCCTCACCCTGGGCGACGTCGGCTCCGAGGTGTTCGTCTGGGTGCACCACCACATCCGCGAAGACGCCCAGGCGCTCTACGCCTTCTCCGGCCGCGACGAGCGCACCTGCTTCGAGGCGCTGCTCGGTGCCCACGGCGTCGGGCCCAGCCTGGCGTTGGCCATCCTGTCGGTGCACCGCCCCGACGCGCTGCGCGGCGTGCTCGCCAGCGACGACGTCGACGCGCTGTGCCTGGTGCCGGGCGTCGGCAAGAAGACCGCGGCCCGGCTCCTCGTCGAGCTCAAGTCGCGCCTCGACGCCGGCGAGATCGACCCGGCTGCCATCGCCGCGGCCGCGGGAGGCTCCACGTCGACCGAGCGGCCCGTGCTCGCCGACGTCCGCGATGCGCTCGCCGGCCTCGGCTACGGTCCCGACGAGGTGGCTGCGGTGCTGCGCGAGGTGCGCGCTGAGCCCGGCGACGATGCCGGCGACGTGCTCAAGCGGGCGCTGCAGCACCTGGCCGTCGCCCGATGACCGAGGTGCGCTGATGCGTGAGGAGCTGCTCGACCCCGAGGCCTGGCCGGCCGAGGTCGACGTCGAGGTGGCCGACGAGCTGGGGCTGCGGCCGCGGGCCCTCGACGACTTCGTCGGGCAGGCCGAGCTCAAGGACCACCTCACGATCATCCTCGAGGCGGCGCGCCGGCGCGGCCAGGCGGCCGACCACCTGCTCTTCGCGGGCCCGCCGGGGCTCGGCAAGACCACCCTGGCCGGCATCGTGGCCGCAGAGATGGACGTGCGCATGCACGTCACCTCCGGCCCCGCCCTCGACCGGGCGGGCGACCTCGCCTCCATCCTGAGCCAGCTCGACGAAGGCGACGTGCTCTTCATCGACGAGATCCACCGGCTCTCGCGGGCGGTCGAGGAGGTGCTCTACCCGGCCATGGAGGACTTCCAGCTCGACATCGTGCTCGGCAAGGGCCCGGCGGCACGCTCGATCCGCCTCGACGTGCCCCGCTTCACGCTGGTGGGTGCCACCACCCGCACCGGCCTCATCACCGGGCCGCTGCGTGACCGCTTCGGCCTGGTGGCCCGGCTCGACTTCTACGAGAAGGCCGACCTGCAGTCCATCGTCACCCGGGCGGCAGGCATCTTCGGCATCGCCATCGACGCGCCCGCGGCGGGCGAGATCGCCGGGCGCTCGCGCGGCACGCCCCGCATCGCCAACCGCCTGCTGCGCCGGGTGCGCGACTTCGCCGAGGTGCGCGGCAACGGCGCCATCGACCTGGTGGCGGCCCAGCAGGGCCTCTCGCTGTTCGGCGTCGACGACCTCGGCCTCGACAAGCTCGACCGGGCCCTGCTCAAGGCGCTCTGCGAGCGCTTCGGCGGGGGACCGGTGGGGCTCTCCACGCTGGCCATCAGCGTCAGCGAGCCGGCCGAGACGGTCGAGGACGTCGCCGAGCCCTTCCTCATCCAGCAAGGCCTGCTCATGCGCACACCGCGCGGTCGCGTGGCCACGCCGACGGCCTGGCAGCACCTCGGCCTCGCCGTCCCGGCCACCCGCCAGGGCGACGAGCCGCCGCCCGGCCTGTTCGGGTAGCGGGCGGCTCGCGCGGCCCGGAGGTGCGGTGGCGTCGCGCTACAGTTCCCGACCGTGCCAGGCGCCGGGTTCGCCCCGGCGTCGCGGTGGCCCCGAGCCCCAGGTCAGCACCTGCTGAACGGGCTCCGGACGAGGCCCCCACCGGCTCCGCCACCGCCACCGACGCGCCGAACGCCATGGGGACTCCGCAGAAGATGACGACGAGCCACACCACGACCACACGGCGACCCGCCGGCACGCGCCCGCCCCTGGGGAGCCTGGCGTGAAGGGCAAGGGGATGAAGGGTCTGGTGGCCTGGCTGCTGTTCGTGGTCATCGGCCTCGGCCTCACCTTCAGCCGTGGCTGGAAGCCGTTGCTGGGCCTCGACCTGCAGGGTGGCGTCTCGGTCACGTTGCAACCGCGCACCGGCCAGACCTACACCGACAGCGAGATCGAGGGCGCCAAGCAGGTCATCGCCGCCCGCGTGAACGGCCTCGGCGTGGGCGAGCCCGACATCGTGCGGTCGGGCAAGACCGTCGTCGTGCAGCTCCCCGGCCTCAAGACGGTGGCCGACCAGAAGCGCGCCCTTGCGCTCATCGGCCAGACCGGCCGGCTCACCTTCCGGCCCGTGGTCCAGCAGCTCGGCCCCACGCCCACCACCAAGACGAGCACCACCACCACCGTCCCGGGCCAGACCGGCACGACGGTGGCCGGCAAGACGGGCACCACCGTGGCGGGCACCACCACGCCGCCGACCAGCGCGGCCACGCCCACCACCAGAGCGTCGACCACCGGTTCCACCACCAAGCAGGGCCTCGGGCCCCTCGGCGGTGGCCAGCCGGCTGTTGCCCCGGTGTCCTTCTCCGATGTCGGCGCGGCGAGCGCCACCACGGCGCCGCCCACCACGGCCCCGCCCACCACCACGCCGCCGGCCACCACCGTGGCCGGTGCCACGTCCACCACGGTCGCGAGCGCCCCGTCCACCACCGTGTCACCGGCGGCCCAGGCCAAGGCCCTCGCCAAGGCACCGAAGTGCGGCGTGCGCCGGTACGACAACACCCAGGTGCTCTGCACCGATGCCACCGGCAACCGCTTCGTGCTCGGCCCCGTGGCGCTCGAGGGCACCGCGGTGTCGTCGGCCGACGCCTCGGTTCAGAACGGCCAGTGGCAGGTCAACGTCACCATCAAGGGCAGCAAGCAGGGCGACGCCGACACGCTCTACAACGCCTGTGCCTCTGGTGCCACCACCGGACCGGTCATCTGCCCCGCGCAGTCGAGCGGCGGCAGCGGTCTCGTGGCGGTGGTCCTCGACAGCACCATCATCAACACCGCCGGGGTGCAGGCACGCGACCTCGGCACCAGCGGCTTCCGCATCAGCCCCTTCACGCACCGCGAGGCCAGCGACCTCGCGCTCAACCTCCGGTACGGCGCCCTGCCGGTCGACTTCAAGCCGGCCAACGTCGAGCGGGTGTCGGCCACCCTCGGCACCAGCTCGCTGCACGCGGGCCTCGTCGCGGGCATCGTGGGCCTCGCGCTGGTGGCGCTCTACGTGCTCATCTTCTACCGGATCCTGGGGCTCGTCGCGATCCTCAGCCTGGCCACCGGTTCGGCCGTGCTGTGGACCGTCATCTCGTACCTCGGCGTCCACAGCGGCCTCGCGCTCACGCTGTCGGGCATCACCGGCATCATCGTGTCGATCGGTGTGGCCGTCGACTCCAACGTGGTGTTCTACGAGCACCTCAGGGAGGACATCGCCAAGGGCCGCACCTTCCGCGCCACGGTGAACTCCTCGTTCGACGCCGCCTGGCACACCATCGTGATCGCCGACATGGTGTCGCTGCTCGGTGCCGCCATCCTCTACTTCTTCACGCTCGGCTCGGTGCGCGGCTTCGCGTTCTACCTGGGCCTGTCCACCATCCTCGACCTGGCCGCCTCGTGGTTCTTCATGCGGCCGGTCGTCATGTGGATGGCGCGCAAGGACGTGTTCGCGCACCACTCCCCGTGGCTCGGCGTGCGGCCACCGCGCGGTGAGCGGGGCCCGCTGCCCGCAGGATCCGCGCCAGCGCCGGCCGGGGCGGAGGCATCGTGAACTTCTTCCGCAAGCTGTACTCGTTCAACGACGACATCAACTTCCGCCGGGGCTGGCGCGTGGCCTACGCCATCTCCGCGATCTTCCTGCTGGCGGGCATCTTCGCCCTGCTCACCGGCGGGCTCAAGCTCGGCATCGACTTCAAGGGCGGCACGTCGTGGCAGTTCCCGGCGAACGGCACCTCGGTCTCGACGGTGCGCGACGTGCTCAAGCCGCTCGGTGGCACCGACGCCACCATCCAGACGCTCACCACCGACAAGGGCACCGACATCCGCGTCGAGGTCGGCACCAAGGTCGACACCACGAAGGCCGAGGCCGCGCTCTCCAAGGTCTCGCACAACTCGGTCGACGTGGTGCAGTCGAACCGGAGCCAGGTGGGGCCCTCGTGGGGTCACGACGTGTCGAACAAGGCCATCCACGCGCTCATCTACTTCTTCATCGTGATCGCGGGCTACATCTGGTGGCGACTCGAGTGGCAGATGGCGGTGGGCGCCATCATCGCCGTGATCCACGACGTCCTCATCAGCGTGGGCGTGTACGCCATCTTCAAGATCGAGGTCACGCCCGCCACGGTCGTGGCCTTCCTCACCATCCTCGGCTACTCGCTCTACGACACCATCGTCGTCTACGACAAGATGCGCGACAACCAGTCGAAGGTGACGCCCAACGGCAACTACACCTACACCGACATGGTCAACCTGTCGCTCAACCAGACCATCGTGCGGTCGCTCAACACCACCATCTCGGCGCTCCTCCCGGTCATGTCGATCCTGGTCATCGGCGCCTGGATCATGGGTGCCGTCACCCTCGAGGAGTTCGGCCTCGCGCTGCTCGTCGGCCTCTTCGTCGGTGCCTACTCGTCGATCTTCATCGCGGCCCCCATCGTGGTCGGGCTGAAGGAGCGCGAGCCCCGCAACAAGGCCATCCGCGAGCGCCTCGAGGCCAAGCGGGCGGGGCTGGCCGCACCCCTCGCCGCCGGCGCGGGTGCCGCGACCGGCGACGGCGAGGCCGTCGAGGGCTCGGCCGGTGCCGCGCAGCCCGTCAGTGCCGGTGCGCGCGCCGCCACCACCACGGCGACTCGTGCCGACACGCCGTACTCGGCCAACCACCCGCCGCGCCCGCGCAAGAAGGGTAAGAAGCGCTGACCGTGACCTTTACGGTCGCGCACCCCGGCGGACGCACATGAGCACGCCATCGCCCCAGAGCCGCGTGCCTGCCGACGGCATGCTCGAGGGGCTGATCCGCGACATCCCCGACTTCCCGAAGCCGGGCGTGATGTTCAAGGACATCACGCCGCTGCTCGCCGACACCACCGCCTTCCGCTCCACCGTCGACGGGCTGTCCGATGCCTTCGCCGGCGTGGAGGTCGACCGCGTGCTGGGCGTCGAGGCCCGTG
>JADGOP010000420.1 GCA_017882935.1 Actinomycetota bacterium | reverse complement strand
GTGCGCTGGGCCCCGGCGGCCTCGAACTCGGTCAGAGCCGGTCCGGCCGGTGCCAGCCAGCCCGAGTCGAGCGCGGCCATGACGGCCGCGCGGTCGTCGGCGGTGACGTGCGGGGGCGACAGCAGGATGTCCGGCGGGCCGTCGTCCGGCTCGGGTGCGGTCATCGGGTCAGAGTTCGAGCGCCTCGACCCGTCGGGACACCAGTGAGCGCAGCTCCTCGGTGATGTCCGACTCGTCGAGGTCGGGCGCGGCCACCCGGTCGAGCAGGCCGATCGGGAGCGGCGGCACCGCCACGTGCGAGATCAACGGGTGCATGGGGCGGTTGTCGACCTCGTCGGCGCCCAGGAGCACCTCGTGGCACTTCTCGCCCGGGCGGAGGCCCGTATACACGATGTTGACGGGGCGGGGGGCCTGGCTGGCGAGCCGGCGGGCGACGTCGTCGATGCGCACGGGCTCGCCCATGTCGAGCACCAGCGCCTCGCCGTCGTTGCCGATGGCGGCCGCCTGGATGATCAGCTGGACCGCCTCGGCGACCGTCATGAAGTAGCGGGTGACGTCGGGGTGGGTGACGGTGATGGGACCGCCGGCGGCGACCTGTGCCCGGAACGTGCGCAGCACCGAGCCGTCGCTGCCGAGCACGTTGCCGAAGCGGACGCTGAGGTAGGTGCCGCCCGCACCGCGGGTGACCTCGGCGGTGAGCCGTTCGGCGATGCGCTTGGTGTAGCCGAGGACGCTCGACGGGTCGGCGGCCTTGTCGGTGGACACGTTGACGAAGCGGTCGACGTCCACCTTGGTGGCGGCCCGCAGCACGTTGAGGGTGCCGAAGACGTTGGTCTTCAGGGCCTCGCTGGGGTGGCGCTCGAGGATGGGCTGGTGCTTCAGGGCCGCGGCGTGGAACACCACCTCGGGCTGCAGCTCGACGAACGCCTGCTCGACGGCGTCGGCGTCGCGGATGCACGCCAGCACGATGTTGGGGGAGTCGAGGAGGGCGCGGCCCTCGATCGAGAGCTGCACCGCGTGCAGGGCGTTCTCGTTGCGGTCGAGCATGATGAGCTCGCTCGGCGCGTAGCGGGTGATCTGGCGGCACAGCTCGGAGCCGATCGAGCCGCCGGCGCCGGTGACCAGCACGCGCTTGCCGGTGAGGTAGCCGGCGATGCTCTCGAGGTCGGTCTCGATGGGGTTGCGACCGAGCAGGTCCTCGACGTCGAGCTCGCGGATGTGCGACACCGCGATGTGGTCGCCGAAGAGCTCGGCGACGGCGGGGAGCACCTTGACGGGGATGCCGGCCTCGTCGGCGCTGGTGACCAGCTCGCTCATGAGCTGGTGCCCGGCGCTGGGGATGGCGATGAGCAGGGCGTCGGCCCGCACGCGGGACGCCACCGCCACCAGGCGGGAGCGGTCGCCGAGGACGCTGATGCCCCGGTGGCGGAGGTTGCGCTTGGAGGGGTCGTCGTCGAGGAAGCCGACGGGGAGGTAGGGGCTGTTGGGGTCGCCCAGCATGGCGTCGACGACCTGGGCGCCGCCGTCGCCCGCGCCGAACACCAGGACCCGGGTGGCGGCGGAACGGGGCTTGCGGGTGGCGTTGCTCAGGACGCGCGCCGCGATGCGGGACGCGGCCATGAGGACGAGGGCCACGAAGCCGGCCATGACGGCGGTGCTGGCGGGGACCAGGACCTGCGCGTGGTTGATGCCGATCAGGACCACCAGCGCCACCACCGCGGTGGTGAGTGCCGTGCAGGTGGCGAGCGCCATGGCCTCGTCGAAGCTGCCCAGGCGCCAGCGGCCCCGGTAGAGGGCGGCGGCGTAGCCGACGACCAGTTGCACGACCATGGCCAGGACCATGACGACGGCCAGACGGCTCCAGCTGATGTTGGAGACGCTGAGGTTGTTGCGGATGAGTGAGACGAAGCTGAGCGCGACCATCCACGCGAGCAGGTCGAGCATCGCCTGAACGACGCCGCGTCGCCCGTTGACGGGTCCGAGCATCGGTTTCTACCCCTTCCCCTCCGCAGGCCAATAGGTCGTCGCCACGGGTGTCGAGCAGCGACCCTTTCGGGCGCGTCGACGGGCCGGAACCCTAGCAGTCCGCCGATCCGCAGTCGCCGGGGAACGCGCGCGCCGCCGGGGCCCGCGTGCGGTCATCGAGCCGGGCAGTGACTAGTGTGCACGACGTGTCTGCCGCTGTGGGTGACCTCTCGCTGCGCGACTACCTCATGGTGGTCCGGCGTCGGAAGTGGATCATCGTCCTCTCCGTCCTCGTGGTCACTGCCACCGCGCTCGGCTCCGCCATGCTGCAGACGCCCACCTACCAGGCCAGCGTGCTGGTCAAGGTCACGTTCAACCCGAACCTGGCCAGCAGTGTGCTCGACGGCTCGCAGGCCGTGGTGCCGACCGACCCCGACCGCTTCATGTCCGACGAGGCGCAGGTGGCCTCGAGCCCGCAGACGACCAACGTCGTCATCCAGAAGTTCGGCGTGGCCTCCGGCATCGCGGTGACCCCGATCGCCAACAGCTACCTGCTGCGGTTCACGGCCACCTCCGACCAGCCCATCAACGCCCAGCTCATGGCCAACGCGTACGCGGCGGCCTACAACATCGTGAGCCGCCAGCAGAACCAGGCGGTCTACGCCGGCGGGATCCTGTCGCTCGCCCTCAAGATCAAGGGCCTGCAGGCCACCGTCGCGAACCTGCGCAAGCAGCAGACCGGGTCGGCCACCTCGACCGCCAACCAGGGCCTGCAGGAGACCATCAACTTCAACCTGTCGCAGGCGTCGAACTACCAGAACCAGCTCGACAGCCTGAGCCCCGCCGACTCCGCCGCCGATTACGCGAAGACTCTCCGG
>JADGOP010000419.1 GCA_017882935.1 Actinomycetota bacterium | reverse complement strand
TGGTGCACCCGGGCGTGTCGTCGGCCGGGTAGAAATACACGACGGCCCAGTTGCCGCGGAGCTCGCTCAACTTCACCGTCTCACCCGTCGACGAGGGCAGCTCGAAGTCGGGGGCCACGTCGCCCACCTGGAGGGCCTGGCCGGCGGCTGGAGACGTTGGTTCGGTCATGGTGGGTAGAAGCCCGACGGATCCCGTGGTATTCCCGTCCAGCCGAATTGACCGGATCCTGGCGTCGGGTCAGGGCTGCGCTCCGAGCGGTGCGGCGCCCGCGAGGCACAGCACCTCGTCGAGGGTGGGGGGTGCCGGGTCGTCGGTGGCCGCGTGCTCGGGCGCCAGCCGCTCGGGCAGCGCGTCGGACGCGGCGGTCAGGCGCCGCCGCTCGGCGGCGGTGAGGGGCAGGCCCGTCGACTCGGCGAAGTGCCGGGCCGCCACGAGCAGCGCGGTGGCCGCGGCGACCCGACCGGTGGCGACGTAGGCGGTCGCGACGTCGGCGAGGGCGACCGACAGCGAACGGAGGTCGGTGGCGGCGAGTGGCGCCAGTGCGCGGCGCAGCAGGGTGAGCGCGGCGTCGAGGTTGCCGGCGTCGAGCTCGAGCTCGCCCAACGTGCGATCGACCACCGCGCAGCAGCGGAGGTCGCCCGTGGTCTCGAGCGCGGCCCGTGCCTGGTGCAGCAGGGCCGGTGCGTCGGGGTCGTCGAGCTCACCCGCGACGACGGCGAGCGACATGGAGGAGTGCGTCTGCGTGGCGAGGCTGCCGGACACGCCACACAGCTCGACGCTCCGGGTGAAGTCCTCGCGCGCAGCCAGGTCGTCGCCGAGCATCCGCGACAGCGTGCCGGCGTACATCAGCGCCCGACCCGCGAAGCCCGGGTCGCCGAGCGCGAGGAACCTCTCGGCCGCCTCGTACTGGCCCGCACGGGCCGCTACGACGTCGCCGGACATCACCGTCGACAGCGTCTCGTAGGTGAGCAGCGCGGTCTCCGCCCAGGCGCGGTCGGCGTCGTCGGCGATCTCGGCGACGCCCCGCCCTGCGCTGGCCAGGTACGCCGCACCTTCGTCGACGTCGCCGTGCATGTTCGCGGCGATGGCGAGCATGAGCCGGGCCATCAGGCGGTCGGCCAGTGTGGCCCCGTCGTCGGCCTCGAGCACGACGCTGGAAGCGAGCAGCTCGTCGCGGTGGGCGGCGATGGAGGTGAACGCGGCACCGGCGCGCACCAGCGCGATGAGGCCGCGGGCGCGCAGCAGGGAGGCGCCGGGATCACACGCGTCGATCGCACGGCGCAGCCACGCAGCACCCTCGGCCCAGAACCCGCGCTCGCACCAGTACTCGTTCCAGGCGATCGCGAGCACGAGCGCCGCTTCGGCCTCGCCACGGGTGAGCATGGCATCGAGGGTGCTGCGGCAGTTGTCGTGCTCGCCGTCGAGCCGGGCGAGCGCCTGGTAGTCGGGGACGCCGACCCAGTTGGTGCGCACCTCCGCGGCCACCGCCCGGAGGTGGCTCGCGAGCCGGTCGCGCGCATCGTCGACCTCGCCGCTGGCGGCGAGCTGCTCGGCCGCGTACTCGCGCACGGTGTCGAGCATCCGGTAGCGCGCCGGGGTGGCACGGGGATCGACGCTGATGAGCGACGCCTGGACGAGGCGGGCGAGCGAGCCGCCGACCGCTTCGGGCTCGTCGCCGGGCGCGGCCACCGCCACCGCCCCGCGGTAGCTGAAGCCCGCGGCGAAGACCGAGAGGCGCCGGAACACGGCGCGGTCGCCCGGCGGCAGCATGTCGTGGCTCCAGGCGATGGCCGGGCGGACCGCGACGTCGCCCTCGCGGCCCCGGTCGAGCGCGAGGCGGCTCGGGAGGCGCGCGAGCACGTCGGACATGGCCAGGCCGCGCGACGTGGCCGCGACCAGCTCGATGGCCAGCGGGAGCCCTTCGAGGAAGCGGCACAGCTCGCCGATGAGGCGCAGCTCGGCACCATCGGGCGTGCCGCTGCCCCGGCTGCGCTCGAGGAACAGCCGGACGGACGGCGAGCGGGCCAGCTCGTCGTCGTCGGCGTCGACCGATGGCACCTGGAGCGGGTCGAGGCGCAGCACGGCCTCGCCCGTCAACCCGAGGGACTGCCGTGACGACACCAGCACGCGCACGCCCGGCGCCCCGGTGAGGATGACCTGCACGCAGGCCGCAACCTCGGCCGCGACGTGCTCGCAGGCGTCGAGCACCAGCAGTGCGGTGCGGTCGCGCAGGTAGGACCGGACCAGGTCGAGGGTGTCGGTGGGACCGTGCTCGGACGGGTAGGTGAGCCCGAGTCCCGATGCCAGCAGGGGCGCCACGAGCGAGGGCCCCGAGGCCGGCGAGAGCTCGATCAGCCACACGCCGTCGGGGTGGTCGACCATGGCCTCGCGCGCGACCTCGATGGCCAGGCAGGTCTTGCCGCACCCGCCTGGGCCGACGATGGTCACGAGGCGGCTGCTCGCGAGCACCTGGCCCGCGTCGTGGACCTCGGCGGCGCGTCCGACCAGGGGCGTGGCCGCAACCGGCAGGCTGCCGCGCTGCACCGGACGGTCGAGCGCCGTGCCCAGCAACGGATCCTGCAGGAGGATGCGGCGGTCGAGGTCGCGCAGGGCCGGACCGGGCTCGACGCCGAGCTCCTCGGCCAGCACCTGGCTGGCGCGCCGGAACGCCCGCAGCGCCTCGGCCTGGCGGCCGCTGCGGTAGAGCGCCAGCATCAGCTGCTCCCAGCGACGCTCGCGCAAGGGCTGCGCCTCGGCCGCGGCACGCAGCCGGTCGACCGCCGTGGCATGCCGACCGAGGAGCAGGTCGGCCTCGGCGCGGACCTCCTCGGCGGCCAGCCGCAGCCCGG
>JADGOP010000418.1 GCA_017882935.1 Actinomycetota bacterium | reverse complement strand
CGGCCACGAGGAGCTCCTCCTCTCGCTCGCCGGTCAGCTCGAGCAGGCCGCTCCCTGGGCCCACCGCATCCCGCCGATCCACGCCTGAGCTCCCGGGAGCCACGCGTGGACGAGGAGGTGCTGCACGGCGGTGTGGCCAACGCGGGGCAGGTGACGCGCGTCGGCGCGCACGTGCTGCGGCCGTCGAACCCCCACTCGCAGACCATCCACCACTTCCTCACGGCCCTGCACGACTCAGGGTTCGACGGGGCCTCGGTGCCGGTGGGCATCGACGACGACGGACGTGAGCGGTTGCGGTTCATCGAGGGCGACGTGCCGGTGCCGCCGTTCCCCGCGTGGGCGCAGGCCGACGACGTCCTCGCCTCGGTAGCGGCGCTGCTGCGCCGGTTCCACGAGGCGTCGAGGTCGTTCGACCCGGCGGGCTCGACGTGGAGCGACGAGATGGTCGACCCCCACGGCGGCACCGTCGTGTGCCACAACGACGTGTGCCTCGAGAACGTGGTGTTCCGCGACGGCGTGGCGGTGGGCCTGCTCGACTTCGACTTCGCCGCGCCGGGTCGGCCCGTCTACGACGTCGCGCAGTTCGCCCGCATGTGCATCCCGGTCGACGACCCGGTCAACGCCGCCCGGCTCGGGTTCACCCCGGCCGACCCGGCGGCACGGCTCCGGCTCGTCGCCGACACCTACGGGCTCGACGCCGACCTGCGCCACGAGCTGGTCGCCATCGTGTCCGAGTCGATCGAGCGCGGCGGCCAGTTCGTGCGCCGTCGCATCGAGGCCGGCGACGCCAACTTCATCAAGATGTTCAACGACATGGGCGGCGAGGAGCGCATCGTCCGTCGCCGTCGCTGGTGGGACGTCGAGCGCGCCCGCTTCGACGCCGTGCTCCGCTGACCGCTACGCCGACGTGCGGGCCAGGCGGACGTGGGTGACGGCCGGCGAGCTCACCACCTCGACGCACTCGTAGCGGCGGGTCGCGTCGCCGAGGTCGTCGAACAGGCGCTCGCCGCCGCCGAGCAGGATCGGGACGATCACGAGGTGGAGCTCGTCGATGAGCCCGGCGCGCAGGTACTGCTGGATGGTGGCCGGGCCGCCCCCGATGCGGACGTCGGCCCCGTCGGCAACCCAGAACGCCCGCTCGAGCGCCTCCTCGATGCCCCCGTCGACGAAGTGGAAGGTGGTGCCGCCGGCCATCTCGAGTGGGGGCCGCGGGTGTTGGGTGAGCACGAACACCGGGTGGTGGTAGGGCGGCTCGTCGCCCCACCACCCGTCCCAGGTCTCGTCGCCCCAGGGCCCCCGGATCGGGCCGAACATGTTGCGGCCCATGATCGTGGCGCCGACACCCTCGTCGCCCGCGGCGATGAAGTCGTCGTCGATGCCCGTGTCACCGCCCTCCATGCCGAGCATGGCGTTGCCGGAGCGGGTGGCGAACACCCACTCGTGCAGCCGGGTGCCGTCGACGCCGAGGGGGTGCTGCACGCTCTGCCCGGGCCCCGCGGCATAGCCGTCGAGCGAGATGGCCAGGTTGTTGACGCGCAGCTTCGGCATGACGGTGCTCCGTGGACGGGGGTGGGCAACCATCACATCATTGTCGTCAGCCCGTGAACGTGGGGGTGGCGTCGACCGGCGTGGCCGCGACCGCGGCGGGTGCCTCGGTCGTGGAGGTCGACGATGCCGACGGTGCGACCGTGGTCGCGGGGACCGTCGTGGTGGTGGCCGGGATGCTGGCACCGGACTCGACCGCGCCGATGTCGCACGCGGTGCCGAACGGACGCGTGGCGCCCCGCTCGTCGGTGGTGATGCCGGCCCCGGCGCCGCACGCGGCGGTGGGGATCTGGTCGACGAGCGGGCTCGTCGCCGCAGGCATGAGCGTGGGCGCGGGGCCACCGTTGTCCGCCAGGGCGCCGAGGGCGAGAGCGGTCTTGAGGTCGGACTGGTCGCCCGTCCCCTTGAAGCCGCACGTGCCGTCGTCGTCGACGTTGTACCCGCTGGAGGTCGTGGTGCCCATGGAGACGCAGTCGGCGCTTCCGTGTGGCGAGGCCACGACGGAGCCGAACGAGGTGAGGTCGCCGCCGTCGAGCTCGATGTTGCCGCCACCCGCCCCGGTGTTGTCGGTGATGGTGGCGTACACGAGCGTGAGCGGACCACCTGACAGCGCCCCACCGTCGGAGCTGGCGGTGTTGCCGGTCATCGTGGAGTTGATGACGACGGCGCCGCTGTAGGAGCGGAGGCCGCCGCCGTTGTTGCCCGACGTGTTGCCGCTCACCGTCGACCTCGTGAGGGTGATGAGGCCCTGGGCGGCGATGCCGCCGCCGCTGCCGAGCGAGCTGTTGTCGGCGATCACGGAGTCGGTCACGTCGTCGGTGAGGGTGACGGTGCCGGTGTCGTCCTGCCGTAGCACGCTGTCGCCGGCGCAGCTCTGGGTGAGCGTGTGGCCGTTGCCGTTGACGACGATGGCCGTGGTGCTGGTGCGGGTGGGCTCGCCGCTGGTGCACGTCAGGGTCACGTCGGCCGAGAGGTCGACCTCGGTGGTGCCGGACGCCTGCCACGCGCTGGTGAAGGCGCCCTCGGTGCTCACCGACACGCCGGCGGCGCCGGCCACCGCGGGCGACACCCCCACGAACGCCGCGCCCGCCAGCGCGACCGTCCCCACACACGCGACTGCATACCGCCTGAACGATCCAGACATGATCTTCCGCCTTTGTCTCTGATGGGCGCTCCGCCGCGGATCGCCGCCGCCGAGGAACGTAGCAGGGTGGGTCCGCGTCCAGGCTGGGTGGGGCGACCACAATCGGGTGGTGACGGGTCTGGCGATGAACGACGTGTCGCACCTGCGCGGTGCGGTGTTCTTC
>JADGOP010000417.1 GCA_017882935.1 Actinomycetota bacterium | reverse complement strand
CCCGCCCCCACGTCACCCCACCGCCCTCCCAACCCGCGCACCTCCCCTGCTTTGGGTGGGAATCGGCGTGCCCTGGCACGCCGATTCCCACCCAAAACGCGGGCTGGGGAGGATGGGGCGGGTTCGGGGGCGGGACGGTCAGCGCAGGTAGGTCTGGCCGCCGTCGACCATGAGGCTGCTGCCGGTCAGGTACGACGCCGCGGGGCTGCACAGGAAGACCACGGCCCGGCCGATGTCGAGCTCGCAGTCGCCGACGCGCCCGAGCGGGACCTCGGCGAGGACCTGCTCGTACTGGTCGGGGACGTGCTCCTCGTACCAGTCCATGCCCGGCGACTGGGCGAAGGGGAGGATGGTGTTGGCGCGGATGCCGTCGGGGCCCCACTCGACCGCGGCGGCCCGGGTCATCACGCAGATGGCGTCCTTCACCGCGGCGTAGGCACCCAGGCCGACCGGGTCCGGCCGCAGCGCGGAGCCCGAGCCCAGGTTCACGATGACGCCGCCGTCGCGCAGGTGCTCGTGCGCGGCACGCATGAACCGCAGCACGGCCAGGGGCCCGGTCCGGAAGCCGAGGTCGAAGGCCTTGTCGGTGACGTCGAGCAGCTTGCCCATGGGGGCCCACTGCGCGTTGTTGACGAGGATCTGGAGCGCGCCGAGGGCCTCGACCGTGGCGTCGACGGTGCGCGTGACCTGCTCGGGGTCGGCGACGTCGCACTCGAGCGGCACGGCGTGGCCGCCGCGACCGTTGATGATGTCGGCCGTGTCGACCACCTTCGACAGGGTGCGGCCGGCGACGACGACGTTCGCCCCCGCGTCGGCGAGCGCCAGCGCGATGCCCTGGCCCACGCCCTGGCCGGCACCGGTGACGAGCGCGGCGCGCCCGGCGAGCGGCTTGGCGGGGTCGGCGGGAGACGGCTCGGGGCGGGAGCGGCCAGCGGGTCCCGGGGCGCTCACGCGACCGTCGCCCCGTCGACCAGGAGGTCGGCGCCGTTCATGTGCGAGGCCTCGTCGGACGCGATGAAGGCGATCGCAGCCGCGATGCCCTCGGGCTTGCCGTTGGGGCCGATGGGCATGACCCGACGGAGCAGCTTGAAGTCGGCCCCTTCGGGGAGCTGGAAGGCATCCATGATCGGGGTCTCGATGGCGCCGGGGCTCACCGAGTTCACCCGCACGCCCTGCCCTGCGTACTCGACCGCCAGCGTGCGGGTCAGGGCCAGGACGCCACCCTTCGACGCCGAGTAGGCCGCCGACCAGGGCTGGCCGCGGTGCGCCGACGTCGAGGCCAGGTTCACGATGACGCCCTTGCTCTCGACGAGGTGGGGCAGCGCCTCACGGCACACCAGGAAGGTGCCCGTGAGGTTGATCGTCAGCAGCCGGTTCCACTCGGAGAGCGCGAACTCGTGGGAGTGCGAGAAGGCCAGGACGCCGGCCACGTTCACGACCACGTCGATGCGGCCGTAGCGCTCGACGACCTCGGTGACGAGCGCCTGGACGGAGGCCTCGTCGGCCACGTCGGACCGGGTGGTGGTGATGGTGCCGGGGCTGTCGGCAGCCAGCGAGGCGGTCTCGAGGAGGCCCTCGGTGGCCACGTCGGAGGCGAAGACGGTGGCGCCTTCGGCAGCGAGGCGCAGGGCGGTGGCCCGACCGATGCCGGACGCGGCACCCGTCACGAGGGACACACGGTCGGTGAAGCGTTGGGGGTACATGGCGAGGAATCTAGAACGTGTTCCAACTCCGCGCGTCCCCATGGCGCGGACTTCGTGCTGACGCGCGGTACCCCATACCGTTGGGCCATCGCGTCCGCGACGCCGGCACGGTCGGCGAGCCATCCCAGGGGGACCCATGTTCGAGTGGTCAGAAGAGCAGCTCATGGTGCAGGACGCGGTGCGTCGCTTCATCGAGGCCGAGGTCGTGCCCAACCTCGAGGCGCTCGAGCACGGCGACCTGCCGCCCTACGACATCGTGCGGAAGCTCTACGGCACGTTCGGCATGGACGCCATGGCGCGCGACAACTTCAAGCGCCAGATCGAGCGTGAGAAGGCCGCGGCCGACGCGGTGGCCCGCGGCGAGGAGCCCCCGGCCCGGGCCGAGCGCACCGGCGGCGACGGCGGGTCTGCGGCCATGACCCTCATCCCCATCATCGAGCTGTGCCACTACTGCCCGGGCATCGTCACCGCCATGGGCGTGAGCATGGGCCTGGCCGGCGGCACGGTCATGAAGAAGGGCACCATCGCCCAGAAGGAGCGGTGGGGCCTCGACCTCATGACCATGGAGAAGGTCGGCGCGTGGGCCATCACCGAGCCGAACTCCGGCTCCGACGCACTCGGCGGCATGCGCACGTCGGCCCGGCGCGACGGAGACGAGTACATCCTCAACGGCAACAAGACCTTCATCACCAACGGGCCCTACGCCGACACCACCGTCGTCTACGCCAAGCTCGACGAGGGCGACGGCGCCGACGTCCGCAACCGCCAGGTGCTGGCCTTCGTGCTCGACAAGGGCATGCCCGGGTTCGAGCAGTCGAAGCCCTTCCGCAAGATGGGCCTGCACTCGTCACCCACGGGCGAGCTGTTCCTCTCCGACGTGCGCGTCGGTCGCGACCGCCTACTCGGCGAGACCGAGGTCGAGACCGCGGGCGGCGGCCGGCAGAGCGCCAAGGACAACTTCACCACCGAGCGCTCCGGCGTGGCCGCGATGTCGCTCGGCGTGATCGAGGAGTGCCTCAAGCTCTCCGTCGCCTACGCCAAGGACCGCATGCTGTGGGGCAACCGCATCGGCGACTTCCAGCTGATCCAGCTCAAGCTCGCCAAGATGGAGGTGGCGCGCCTCAACGTGCAGAACCTGGTGTTCCGCCACATCGAGATGCAGGCCGCCGGCAAG
>JADGOP010000059.1 GCA_017882935.1 Actinomycetota bacterium | reverse complement strand
AGCGCACCGCCTCGGGGTCGACCGGCCGGCCACCGGCCGCCTCGTAGGCGGCGAACAGGTCGGCGTACGGCGCGAAGCCACCCACGGGACCGCTGCCTCCGAAGCGCCACGACCGCACGCACAGCCAGCCGAGGTCCTCGAGGGGATCTCCGACGTGTGCCAGCTCCCAGTCGAGCACCGCACGGAGGCCGCCGGCGTCGACCATGAGGTTGCCGAGCCGGAAGTCGCCGTGCACGACGGTGGGCGTGGCGAGCGGCGGGCGGTTGGCGTCGAGCCACCGGAGAGCCAGCTCGAACGTGGGGTGCGGGTCGCCCAACAGGTCGAGCACGCCGCGATAGCGCACCAGCCGATCTCCCGCATCGAGCCCCGGAGCGACGGCCGGATCGATGCGGTGGATCTGTGCGAGCGCGGCCCCGCACTGCGCGGCCAGCACGGCACGGGCTTCGGCGTAGGCGTCGTCGCGCAGCAGCCGCCGGGGGATGGTCTCGCCCTCGACGAGGTCGGTGACGAGGAAGGCCCGATCGAGACCGGCGGCCGCGTCTCCGTCGAGCACGAGCTGCGGCACGGGGACGCCCTCGTCGGCCGCGGCGCGCAGCAGCGCGGCTTCGCTCTCCATGCCGGGGCCCTGACCCCCCGGGACCGGGAGCTGGAGCTGCAGGATGAGCGAGCGGCGCGCGCCGGTCCCGTCGACCGCGGTGAACGACCAGGTCTCGCGCGAGGCGCCCCCGGACAGGCGGCGGAGGTCGAGGATGTGGAGGTCGGGCTCGTCGAGGCCCTTCCGCATCACCGCCTCGAGCGCCGAGGTGAGTGCGCGGGCGTCGGTCATCGCCGGAGCGTACGCACGTCGCCGGGCCTGCGCAGGAACGGCAACAGGCACACCGCGGCGACGGCGAGCAGGCCTTTCTGGTTGTGCTCGACCCAGTTCGGGAGCCCGTGGTGCCCGAGCGCCTGCAGCGGCAGCCCACCCGGGTGCGAGACCACCAGCACCAGCGCCATCCACACCACCTGGACCCAGAAGCGCCGGCTCATGACCACGCCGGCCAGCAGCACGATCCAGAGCTGGTGGTGGTTCCACGAGAGCGGCGACACCACCACGGTGGTCACCCCGCACAGCACGACGGCGGTGAAGTGGTCGCCCGCCCGCTCGGTGCGGACGGCCTGCACCAGGCCGAGCGCGCCGACGGCGAGCGCGGCCAGGAGCCACCCCACGCGAAGGCCGGGCCCGACGTGCGCCACGTGGGCGAAGAGCCCGAGCAGCGACTGGTTCCCGGACTTGCCGACGAGGCCCTGGGTGCGGCTCGAGGACACCACCTCGTGCGTCCAGTAGCGCCACGAGTCGTGTGGCCACACCACTGCGCTCACCACCGTGCACAGTGCGAACGTCGCAGCCGACTGCCACGCCGCGCGGCGCTGGCCGGTGAACCAGTAGAAGGGCACGAACAGGAGAGGCGTGAGCTTGGCGGCCGCGGCGATGCCGGTGAGCACCCCCTGGCCGCGTCGCCCGCGGAAGGTCAGGGCGTCGACCGCCGTGATGATGGTGAGCTGGACCGACACCTGCCCCATGGCGATGTTGCTGCGGAACGGGCCAGAGGTGACGAGCGCCAGCGCCAGGGCGCCGCTGGCGATGACCGGCCAGGCACGAGCCGGCGGCCACGGCAACCAGCGCGCGAGGGCCGCCGCACCGGCCAGCACGACGACGCAGGTCGCGATCGTCCAGCCGACGCGCACCGACTGCTCCGAGAACCAGGTGAGGGGCGCGAAGACCACCGCGGTGCTCGGCGGGTACAGGAAGGGCGCCGCTCGAGGCCCGACGTAGGTGTAGAGGCTGCCGCCGTGGAGCAGGAGGTGGACCGCGCCGAGGTACACGTGGAGGTCCGGCTGGCGCTCGGCGAGGGGCAGCCGCAGGTCGGTGACCGCGGTGCGCACGGCCACGGCGACCGCCGCGAGCCACAGCACCGCGCCGACGGCCCGGTCGGTCTGCCGGGAGGTGGCGGGTGGGGGAGCGGCCCGACGCACGTCGACGGCCGGGGGTGATCCGTCTCCCCGGTCAGGCTCGGGCACGTGGCGAGCGTACCAACGGGCTCCTGCGCTCAACCGCCCTCTGCGCCGGCCCGCAGCGACCGCGCCCACACCAGCGCCGAGTTGAGCACCAGGATCGCCGCGCCCAGGAGCATGGCCACGCCGAACGCATGGGCGAACGTGGTCTGCGCGATGTGCAGCAACGCCTGCCCGACCGCGGGGTTGTGGTTGGCGAACGCCTGTTGTGAGGCGTGCAGCGTGACGTCGACCGACGATCCCGCCCTCGCGACCAGGGCGGCGGTGTGGGCGTGCGCGCTGACGGTGCTGCGGTACACCGACGACAGCACGCTGCCGAGCACGGCGATGCCGAGGGCCCCGCCGAGCTCGCGCGACAGGTCGTTGACCGCCGACCCCACCCCGGACTTGGCCCGGGGCACCGACGACATGATGAGCGTGGTCGACGGCGCGTTCGTCTGGCCGCCACCGAAGCCCATGCACGCGAACGCGGCGCCCAGCAGCAGATAGGTGGTGGTGGGCGTGACCCAGCCCATCGCGGCGAGGCCCGCGGCCGACAGCAGGAGGCCGCTGCCCACCACGACGCGGTTGCCGTACTTGCGGACCATGTTGGCGCTGAGCCACGCCGAGACCATGCTCACGGCCCCGATGGGCAGGCAGGCCACCGCGGCCCGCAGCGGGGAGTAGCCGTGCGAGATCTGGAGGTACTGCGCGACCGCGAAGTAGAGGCCGTACATCGCGAAGAACTGGAGGGTGATGGTGGTGGAGCCCACCTGGAACGGCCGCACCGCGAACAGGCGCACGTCGAGCATGGGCCTGGGGTTGTGGCGCTCCCACAGCACGAACGCCACCACCAGGGCCACCCCGGCGACGAGCGCGCCGATGGTGACCGGGTCGGACCAGCCGCGGCTCGGGCCGTCGATGATCCCGTAGAGCAGCCCACCCACCGCGCCGACGGCGAAGATCACGCCGAGGGGGTCGAAGGTGGTGTCGCCGGGATCCGACGAGTTGGGCAGCAGGAACGCGCCCGCGAGCAGCGCCACCGCGCAGATCACCACGTTGATGAAGAACGTCGAAGGCCACTCGTAGTGCGCGAGCAGCAGGCCCGTCGCGATCGGTCCCAGCGCCCCGCCCAGGCCGGCGCACCCCGCCCAGACGGCGATGGCCCGCTGCCGCTCCCTCGGGTCGCGGAAGACGTTGGTGAGGATCGACAGGGTGCCCGGCATGATGAACGCCGCGCCGAGCCCGGTGAGGGCGCGCAGCGCGATGAGCTGCCAGTTCTGGGTGGCGAAGGTGGCGGCGAGCGACGCGAGGGCGAAGACCACCAGGCCGAACTGCAGCGCCGTCTTGCGGCCGTAGCGGTCGGCCAGTGCCCCGGCGGGGAGCAGCAGCACGGCGAACACGAAGCTGTACGCGTCGACCATCCACTGCTGCTGGCTGGGACTGGAGCCGAGTGCCTTCTGGATGTCGGGCAGGGCCACGTTCAGCGACGAGTTCCCGGCCACGATCAGCAGCAGGCTGAGGCAGAGCACCGCCAGGATCGCCCAGCGCCGGTCGTGGACGTGGGGATCGACCCCGTGCAGGTCGCGGGGCGGTGCCTCGACGGCGGTGGCGGGGGAGGGTGGGGCGGTGGTCACAGGCGGGTCAGCTTAAGGAGGTGATCCGGAAGTCGGTGGGCCGATCGGCTGCACCACGGGCCACTGCGCGCCGCAGGAACGGCCCGATCGCAACGCGATCGCACCTGTTCGCGTCCGCCGGAACCAACTAGTCTCTCGACGTGTCGAACGCCACACCCGCGTTCGTCTTCGTTCCGACAACGGTGTGAGCGCTCATCATGAACTTCCGGTTCCTTCACGCGGCCGATCTGCACCTCGACACCCCCTTTAGCCATCTCACCGGCGTGCCCGAGCTGGTCGCCCGTGAGCTGCGCGAGGCCTCGCTCCAGGCCTTCGCCGCGCTGATCGACACCGCCCTCGCCGAAGAGGTCGCCTTCGTCGTCATCGCCGGCGACGTCTACGACGGGTCGGTGCGCGGCGTGCGTGCCCAGCTGGCGTTCCGCGACGGCCTGCAGCGCCTGTCCGACGCCGGCATCAAGACCTTCGTCGCCTACGGGAACCACGACCCGGTGCAGGAGGGGTGGTCGGCCATCGACTCCTTCCCCGAGGGCGTCACCATCTTCCCGGCCGACGCGGTGGCCACCATCCCGGTCGAGATCGACGGCCTCCAGGTCGCCACGGTGTCGGGCATCAGCTACGCCAAGGCCGCCACCACCGACAACCTGGCGCTCCGGTTCGAGCCGGCCAAGGGCCGCGGGTTCCACGTAGCCGTGCTGCACACCAACGTCGGCGGCCACGCCGACCACGCGGGCTACAGCCCGTGCACGCTCGACGACCTGCGCGCCAGCGGTCACCACTACTGGGCGCTCGGCCACATCCACCGGCGCCAGGCGCTGTCGGGTGGGGCGCCGCACGTGGTCTACCCGGGCAACCTCCAGGGGCGCAGCACCAAGCCCAGCGAGCAGGGCCCCAAGGGCGCCCTCATCGTCGAGGTGTCGGGCACCACCGTGTCGGAGACCCGCTTCGTGCCGCTCGACAGGGTCCGCTTCGAGACCGTCGAGGCCGAGATCGACGACCGCTCGCTCGAAGGGCTCGAGCAGGCCCTCGTCGACGCCGCCGCTGAGCAGCTCCACCTGGCCGACGGCTCGTCGGTGGTCCTGCGGGGGGTCATCCGGGGGCGCGGCGCGCTCCACGACGACCTGGCCGGGCACGACCGCCGGCTCGACCTGCTCCAGCGCCTCCGCGACCTGGCTCCGCTCACCGTCCCCTTCGTGTGGTGGGACCGGCTCGAGTGGCACACCCGGCCGTCGGTCGACCTGGCCGACCGCTACGGCGGCGACGACTTCGTGGCCGACCTGCTGCGCGCCGCGGCCGTGGTGAGCGAAGGCGCGCCGGAGCCGGTCACGCTGGCAGCAACCGACGGCGGACGTCGGCGCATCACCAAGGCCAGCGTCGCGGCCGACCCGCGGCTGGGCTGGGCACCGGAGATCGGTGCCGAATACCGCAACTGGCTGGGCGACCTCGTGCCGCTCGCCGACGATCCCGAGCTGTGGGACGAAGCCGTCACGACGGCACTCGACCTGCTGCTCGAAGGCGAGGACTGAGCTCCATGGCGATGGAAATCGAAGGCTGGGCGATCGACGCGTTCGGGGCGCTCTCCGACGTCGAGCACCGGGGCGTCAACTCCGGGCTGAGCGTCATCTACGGACCGAACGAGGCGGGCAAGTCAACGTTGCGGCACTTCGTGCTGGGCGTGCTGTTCGGCTTCAGCCCCTCCACCGGGCGCGACCTGCCGTACTCGCCCGCGTCGGGCGGCTTCCGCTCCGGGCGGCTCTTCCTCCGCAACGACGACGAGGAGCTCACCATCACCCGCGTCGAGCAACGCAACGCGCGCGGGGGCGTGGTCACGCTCCTCGGCGCCGACGGCACCGCCCGCGCCGACGCCGAGCTGGCAGCCCTGCTCGGCGGCCTCAACCGGCAGGTCTACAACCGCATCTTCGCGGTGGGCCTCGACGAGCTGAACGACCTCGCCGCGCTCACCGACGGCGACCTGCAGGACCACCTGCTGTCGGCCGGCGTCACCGGCGCCGGGCGCATCGCCACGCAGGCCCGCAACAAGCTCCGCACGCGCGCCGAGGAGCTGCACAAGCCCCGCGCCCAGAGCACCAAGGTGTCGTCGCTGCGCGAGCAGCTACGGGCCATCGACGAGGAGCTGCGCAACGCCCAGCGCGCTGCGGCCGAGCTCACCGACCGGCGTCAGGACCTCGTCGACTCGCGTTCCAACGTCGACGACCTGGCCACCCGTGAGCGCGCCGCGCTCGCCAAGGCCGCCCGGGCCCGCCGCCTCGGCGAGCTGTGGCCCGCGTTCGTCGAGGCCGGTGAAGCCGCCTCGTTCCTCGACCTGCTCGGTGCCGACTCGGGCGCGCTCCCCGCCGACGCCGCCGCCACCCTTGCGGCGCGCCAGGCCGCGGTCGAGGCCGCCAACGAAGAGGTGAGCCGTCGCCAGGCGGCGCTCGCCGAGGCCGAGACGGCCTTCGCCCAGCTCGAGTCCGGGCACCGCCCCGAGCTCGCGGGCCTGCACACCGACGTGGCCGCGCTCCAGCACCGGCTCAGCGCGTGGGCGCAGCAGGAAGAGGAGCTCGAGCGCCGCCGTGAGGAGCTCACCGACCTCCAGCGCCGGCTCGACTTCGAGCTCGACGTCGTCGGCGTCCCCGACCCCGCCGAGCTGGCCCGCGTCGGTGCCGCGGTGGCCGCCCGCGACCACCTCAAGTCCACCCGCGCCGCGTTCGACGAGAAGGCCGCGGCCCGCCAGCGTGCCGCCGAGACCGTCGACCACCAGCAGGCCGAGGTCGTCGCGGCCGAGGCCGCGGTCACCGCGTGGGGCACGTCGTTCGGCGAGCCTGCCGAGACCTTCTCCTCCAGCGACGTTCGCATCAAGGCCGAGCGCGCCGCCCGCGAGGTCATGCTGCTCTCCGAGCTGGGCAGCGAGCTCACCGAGCTCGACTCGCGCCGTCGCGACCTCGCCGCCGCGGGGGGCGCGGTCGACCGGTCGGTGCTGCTGCCGCCGCTCCCCGCCGAGAAGGCGGGTGTCCAGCCCCGCGTCGTGCTCTTCGCCGTCGCCGGGCTGCTCCTCCTGGGTGCGGCCGCGGGCTTCGCCCTGGCCGGGCCGGTGGCCGGCGGCCTGCTGGCCTTCATGGCCGTCGTCGTGGGAGGCGCCGGGCTCGTGCTCGGTGCCGGCTCCGGCAAGGCCGCCGAGTCCGAGAGCCGCGAGGGCATCGCCGCGGTGCTCGCCTCGCTCGAGCGGCGTGTCCGCGACCGCTCGCAGCTGCTCGGGTTCGCCGAGGTGCCCGACGTCGACGAGGTCGCCGCCCAGAAGGCCACGCGCGAGCAGGAGCGGGTGGCGCTCAGCGACCTGGCCGCCGACCTGCTGCGCTTCGAGCAGGCCAAGGCCACCGCACAGGCCAACCGCCAACGGCTCACCGAGCTCACGCGCCAGCACGAGCAGGCACTCACCCACTGGCAGGCCTGGCTGGCCCAGCACCAGCTGCCCCAGGTGCTCCGGCCCGAAGGCGTCGACGAGTGGCTCAGCCACCTCGACCAGGCCCGGGCGCTGCAGGAGCAGATCCAGCTGTCGGGGCGCCGCGAGCGCGAGCTGGCGGCCGCGCTCGAGGACGCCCCCCGCTCCGTCTCCGAGCTCGTCGAGCGAGCCGAGAGCGCCAGCACCGACGACTCGTCGGTCGTCAACATCACGCGGCCGTCGTCGAACGCGTCCATCGGTGAGCTGCAGACCATCGTCGCCTCGGTCGCCGAGCTCGTCGACGAGGCGGTCGCCGCCGAGCGTGAGGTCTCCCGGGTGCGCGACCAGCTGGTGGCGCTCCGTGCCGAGAGCGAGCGTGCGGTCGACCAGCGCGTGAGCGCCTCGTCGGAGCTGGCGGGCTTCCTCGCCGCTGCGGGCGTGCTCGACGCCGGCGAGCTCCAGGCACGCCTCGCCACCGATCTGCGTCGGGCCGAGCTGCAGACCATCGTCACCGACTTCGAGCGCCAGCTGCAGCTCGCATCGGGCCGTGAGGCCGACGCCGACCGCGAGGCCCTCGACGCGCGCACGCCCGACGAGTGGCACGCCGACGCGGTCAAGGCCACGGGCGAGGCCGAGGAGCTGGCCGCCGCGCGCGACGCTGCGCTGCTGCGGCTCGGCGCGCTCGAGCGCGAGGTCGACGCCATCGAGAGCTCGGGCGACCTCGCCCAGCTCGCCCTCCAGCGCGAGGTGCTCGTCGAGGAGCTGCGCCGGGTGCTGCACGACTGGATGGTGTTCCACGTCGCGGCGGGCCTGATCGGCCACACCCTCGACAAGTACCTCGACGAGCGGCAGCCGGCCGTGCTCCAGCGGGCCGAGACCCACCTGGCCACCATCACCGACGGCCGGTACAAGGGGATCCGCCTCGACCCCGACGCCACCGGCCGCGACCCGCGGCTGCTCGTCCTCGACCAGGGCGGCTCGCCGCGCGACCCCCGAGAGCTGAGCCGGGGCACCGTCGAGCAGGTCTACATGTGCCTCCGGCTGGCCCTCGCCGAGCAGCACCGCCCGTCGCTGCCGCTCCTGCTCGACGACATCCTCGTCAACTTCGACCCGGCCCGGGCCGAGGCAGCCACCGCGGTGCTCGCCGAGGTCGCCAAGACCCGCCAGGTGCTGGTCTTCACCTGTCACCCCTGGGTGGTCGACATCGTGCAGTCGGTGCAGGCCGACTCCGGCGTCATCGAGCTCGCCCGCATCGCCTAGGCGCAGGTCAGCACCCCCGGCTGCCCCCCGCCGCCGGCGATTGACGCGGGCGGGCTCCCGGGGCATGCCAAGGTGGAGGATCGTGTCTCCCGCGCAACCAGTTGGCCGGACCCGCTCGGGTCGCGGCCTTCCTCGGTCCCTCGCGGCGCTCCTGGTCCTGGTCCTGGTCCTGGTCCTGGTCCTGTCCACCCTCGTGGCGGCCACCGGGGCCGCCGTGCCGGCAGCCGCGGCGACCTCGACCGCGGGCCAGACGTCGCCGCCGTCGACGGCCTTCCCGATCACCCGCAGCTGGGCCCTGGTCGACGCCGACACGGGGTACGTGGTGGCCTCGAGCAACGCCCGCACCCGGATGCGTGTCGCCAGCACCTTCAAGATCCTCACCGCGCTGGTGGTGCGGGCCCACGTGCCGCTCTCCGAGCGGGTGCCCATCTCGGCACGGGCCGCAGCGATGCCGGCACTGAAGATCAACGTCAAGGCGGGTCAGGTGTGGACCGCCGACGCCCTCTTCCACAGCATGCTCATCGCCTCGGCCAACGACGCGGCCGTGGCGCTGGCCGAGCAGGCGGGCGGCGGCTCGCTCCCGGGCTTCGACGCGGCCGCCGCCTCCGAGGCGCGCACCCTGCACCTCGCCGACCGCCCGGTGCTGCACGACCCCGCCGGGCTCGACGACAACTTCTCGTTCGAAGGCGGCAACCTGATCAGCGCGCGCGACCTGGCGATCGCGGCACGAGCCTTCCTCGACGACCCCTACCTCGCCGCCATGGCCGACACCCGCCGCTACGCCTTCCACGGCGGCGACGGCCAGGACCACGAGGTCCAGAGCCACAACGCCTTCCTGGGCGCCTATCCCGGCGCCGTCGGCCTCAAGACCGGGTACACCGAGCGGTCGGGGAGCAGCCTCGTGGCCGCCGCCCGCCGCAACGGCCGCACCTTCGTGGCGGTGGTCATCGACTCGAGCAACACCGTGGCCGCGGCCACCCAGCTGCTCGACCGAGGGTTCGCCACGCCGGTGGCGGCGGAGCCCACCACCGACAAGCTGCCCGCCACGCCGCCGAGCATCACCTACCTGGGCCCGGGCACCTCGACGCGGCCCGGGATGCTCCCGCTGAGGTCCAGCTTCCCCGTGTCCGCCGGGCCGGGATCGGTGCCCCTCTCGGTGGTCGTCCTCCTGGTCCTCGTGGGGCTCGTTGGACTGGTCGTCGCCCGGCGCCGGCAGGTCGTCGTGCGCCAGCTCAACGCGGCGCGCCAAGCTGGGGC
>JADGOP010000058.1 GCA_017882935.1 Actinomycetota bacterium | reverse complement strand
GGGTGGCGGCGCGCAGATCGTCTTCCACGCCCGCACCGGCACCCTGGCCGAACCGGTCAACGCCGCGGCCATCACCGAGTCGATCAACGCCGTCCGGCGCCTCCCCCACGTGGTGGGCGCCACCAACCCCCTGGCCACCAGGGCCATCTCCCGCGACGGCACCATCGGGCTCGGCACGGCGCGGTACGACCAGAACTCGATCAGCCTGCCCAAGGACACCTTCTCGCAGCTCGAGGCGGCCACCGCGCCCGCAACCAAGGCCGGGCTGCAGGTCGAGTTCGGCGGCGAGATCCCGAGCGCCGCAGCCCGACCCTCGCTCGGCAGCTCCGAGGCGCTCGGCGTGCTGGCCGCGATGCTCATCCTGCTCGTGGCCTTCGGCTCGGTCATCGCCATGGGCCTCCCGATCGCCACCGCGCTGTTCGGTCTCGGCTTCGGCCTCACCACGATCACGTTCCTGTCGGCGTTCATCGACATGCCGTCCACGTCGACGGCCATCGCGTCCATGGTGGGGCTCGGCGTGGGCATCGACTACGCGTTGTTCATCATCACCCGGCACCGCGTCGGACTGCACCGCGGCCTCACCGTCGAGGACGCCATCGGGCGCAGCATCGCCACCGCGGGCCAGGCCGTGCTCATCGCCGGCACCACCGTGGTCATCGCCATCTGCGGGCTCGCCGTCGCGGGCATCCCGCTGGTCACGTTCATGGGCATCGGCGCCGCCATCGTGGTGGCGGTCATGGTCGTGGCCTCGCTCACGCTCCTCCCGGCCCTGATGGGGTTCGCCGGCCACAACATCGACCGCTTCGGCCTGCCGGGCACCCGGCCCAAGGTCGAGTCCGGCACCGTCGACGAGCACGGCCACTTCCACGGCTGGGCGCGCTGGGCGCACCACGTCTCGCGCCACCCGGTGATCTACCTGCTGGGCAGCCTGGCGCTGGTGCTGGTGCTCGCGCTGCCGGCCCGGCACATGCGGCTGGGGCTCACCGACGCGAGCCAGGACCCGCCCAGCTCCACGCTGCGCCAGAGCTACGACCTGCTCGCCACCGGCTTCGGTCCGGGCTTCAACGGCCCGCTGATCCTGGCCGTCGACCTCACCGCCCCCAACGCCGAGGCGGCACTCCCCCGCCTCGTCTCGGCGGTGAGGGGCGACCCCGACGTGGTCCGCGTCGCCCCGCCCACCCTCAGCCCCACGGGCGACACGGCGGTCGTCCAGGTCACGCCCCGCAGCTCCCCGCAGGACGTGCACACCACCGACCTCGTCAACCGGCTCCGGGCCGACGTCATCCCGCCGGCCGTCGCGGGCAGCGGCCTGCGCGCCTACGTCGGCGGGCAGACCGCCACCTACATCGACCTGAGCGGTCGCATCAGCCAACGCCTCCCGCTGTTCATCGGGTGCGTGGTGGGCCTGTCGTTCCTGCTGCTGATGCTGGTGTTCCGCTCGATCCTGGTGCCGCTCAAGGCCGCGGTGATGAACATCCTCTCGATCGCCGCCGCCTACGGCGTGATCGTGGCCGTCTTCCAGAACGGGTGGGGGGCGAGCCTCTTCGGGGTGCACCAGTCGCTGCCCATCGTGAGCTTCATCCCGATGTTCATGTTCGCGATCCTGTTCGGGCTCTCGATGGACTACGAGGTGTTCCTGCTCAGCCGCATCCGCGAGGAGTACCTCCTCAGCGGCGACAACACCGAGTCGGTGGTCACCGGCATCACCACCACCGCCCGGGTCATCACTTCCGCCGCGCTCATCATGATCTCGGTGTTCCTGAGCTTCGTGCTGGGTGACAACGCCACCGTGAAGATGATGGGCCTGGGCCTCGCCACCGCGGTGTTCGTCGACGCCACGCTCATCCGGATGGTGCTCGTGCCGGCCACGATGCGGCTGCTGGGCGACGCCAACTGGTGGCTCCCGACGTGGCTCGACCGGATGCTGCCGAACCTCGACATCGAGGGCGAGACCCGCCTCCCCGCCGAGGAGCTCGAGCGGCCGCAGGCCGCAGCCACCGACGACGCCGGACGGGTGCCCGCCCCGGTTGGCTGAGGCCAGGGACGGAGCCCGCGGTCCCGGCCGGTGGGGTCAGACGTCGCGCGCCATGTTGGCGAAGCGGGTGTAGTGGCTGAGGAAGGCCAGCTTGCTCACGCCCGTGGGCCCCGAGCGGTGCTTGGCCACCAGCACCTCGGCCGTGCCCTGGTCGGGGGACTCGGGGTTGTAGATCTCGTCGCGGTACAGGAACATCACCACGTCGGCGTCCTGCTCGAGGGCCCCGGACTCACGCAGGTCGCTCAACATGGGCCGCTTGTCGGCGCGCTGCTCCAGGCTGCGGTTGAGCTGCGCCAGGGCCACCACCGGGCAGTGCAGCTCACGCGCCAGGATCTTGAGGCCACGGCTGATCTCGGCGACCTCGACCTGGCGGCTCTCGGCCGAGGTGCGACCGGTCATGAGCTGGATGTAGTCGACCACCACCAGCCCGAGGTCGCCGATCTTGGAGCGGAGGCGCCGGGCCTTGCCCCGGATCTCCATGATCGACACGTTGGGGTTGTCGTCGAGCCAGATGGGCGCCTCGGCGAGCCGGCCGACCGCGCTGGTGATGCGGCTCCAGTCGTTGTCGTCGAGCTTGCCGTTGCGGACGCGGCTCGAGTCGACGCGGGCCTCGGAGCACAGCAGGCGCTGGCTCAGCTCGAGGCGGCTCATCTCGAGCGAGAAGAAGAGCACGGGGCGGTTCGCCGTCATGGCGGCGTGGGCGGCCATGCCGAGGGCGAACGCCGTCTTGCCCATGGCGGGGCGGGCGCCGACGACGATGAGCGCCTCGGGCTGCAGCCCGGCGGTGAGCGTGTCGAGGTCGGTGTAGCCGGTGGGTGTGCCGGTGATGGAGTCGCCCCGGTCGTACATCTCCTCGATGCGGCCGAGCGTCTCGGCGAGCAGGTCGCGCAGCTCCGCGGTGCTGTCGGTGATGCGGTGCTGGGACAGGTCGTAGACCATCGACTCGGCGGTGTCGATGGTCTTGGTGACGTCGTCGGGGAGGCCATAGCCCAGCTCGGCGATCTCGCCGGCCACGCCGATGAGGCGCCGCAGCAGGGCGTGCTCCTCGACGATGGTGGCGTAGCGCGCCGCGTTGGAGGTGGCCGGGGTGTTGGCCTGGAGGCTGAGCAGCGAGCTGGAACCGCCGATGGCGTCGAGCAGGTCGGCGCGGCGCAGCTCGTCGGCCACGGTGACCGGGTCGACCGGCTCGCCGCGCGCCGTGAGCGTGCTCACCGCGTCGTAGACGTGGCCGTGGGCCGGCTTGTAGAAGTCGTTGGCCGTGACGAGCTCCGCGGCGGCTGCCACCGCTTCGCGCGACAGGAGCATGGCGCCCAGCAGCGACTCCTCGGCCTGGAGGTTGTGCGGGGGCACCCGACCGGCCGGGTTCGAGCCACCGCGGTGCGAGTTGAGGGGAGCCTGGTCGGGGGAAGCCATCGGCCTAGAGCTTGCCGGTCATGCCCTGTGGGCAGGTAGAGGCGTAACCCCGAGAGTTGTTCACCGGTTCACGTTCGAGCCTGGGGATTCCGTGCACGGTTCGGTGGAAAACCTCTCGCTCGGGTGTGGACGACGGGCAGTCGACCAGCACATCGGGGCGGATCAGGGGGCACAAGACGTGTGCTGCGCACAAGCATGTGGATGGACCCCGGGCCCTGTGGACGGGTTGTGGACAACGGGACGGCGCCGGGGCGCGCGCGGGGTGAACCGAGCGTGACCGCCGTCTCACGACGGGGGTGGACCGAGGATCGCGCGCCGCCGCGGGCGGGGCGCGGATCCGGGTGGACCGCCCGACGGCGGCGGGCCACCGTGGCTAGAGGGTGACGACCTCGATGGTGACGGGGAACTCCACGTCGGCGTGCAGCTTGGCAGGCACCGTGTGGGTGCCCAGCTCCTTGATGGGCTCGACCATCACCAACTGCTTGCGGTCGATGTCGATGCCGGTCTGCTCCACGATCGCCGAGGCGATCTCCGCGGCGCCGATGGACCCGAAGAGGCGTCCCTCGGGGCCCGACTTGGCGGACAGCTTGATGGTGGTCGGCACCAGTCGGGTGGCCACCTCTTCGGCGGCACCGCGGGCGGCGGCGTCCTTGATGTCGCGCGAGCGGCGCATGGCCTGCGCCTGCTCCTCGGCACCCTTGCTGGCCTTGATGGCGTGACCCTTGGGCAACAGGAAGTTGCGGGCGTAGCCATCCGCGACGTCGACGACGTCGCCCTTCTTGCCGACTCCGTCGAGGTCGGCGCGCAGGATGAGGTGCATCAGTCGTCACCTCCGACGACGGTGTTCTCGTCGAACGAGGTGGTCTCGAAGACCTCCTCGTCGGTGTCCAGCTCGTCGCCACCGAGGGCATCGGTGCCGGGCGGCGGCGCGGTCGGGCGCGGCGGCGGACCATCGGCCCGGCCGGCGCGATCGCCGCGGTCGCGGTTGGAGCGCTGCTGCGTGATGCGGTTGCTGTACGGCAGGAGCGCCATCTCGCGGGCGTTCTTCACCGCAAGGGCGATGGCGGCCTGCTGCTGGGCGTCGTTGCCGGTGACCCGACGGGCGCGGATCTTGGCACGGTCGGAGGTGAAGCGGCGGAGCAGGTTGACGTCCTTGTAGTCGACGTACTCGACCTTCTCCTGGGTGAGGATGCTGATCTTCTTCTTGCTGCGGCGCGCGTTGTCCTTGTTCTTGCCGCGCTGCGGCTTTGCCTTGGCTGCCATCAGAAGGGCTCCTCACTGCTGTCCCAGCCACCATCGGCGGGTCCGTTTGCCACGGGTCGGGGGGCGCTTCCGCCGCCACCCTGACCGCCTGAACCGCCTTCGCGGCGTTCGTTCTTCTTCACGTCGGCGGTGGCCCAGCGCAAGCTGGGCGCCACCTCGTCGGCGACGATCTCGATCTTCGAGCGCTTCTCGCCGTTCTCGGTCTCCCACGAGCGCTGCTCGAGGCGGCCGCTGACGATGACGCGCGAGCCACGCGCGAGCGACTCGCTCACGTTCTCGGCCATCTGCGCCCAGCACTTCACGTCGAAGAAGCTGGTCTGCTCCTCCCACTCCTGGTTGGAGCGGTTCTGCCACCGACGGTTGACGGCCAGCCCGAAGGAGGCGACCGCCTGACCGGAGGGGGTGAAGCGCAGCTCGGGGTCACGGGTGACGTTTCCGACCACGGTAACGGTGTTGTCTGGCATCGGATCTCCTCCTCTTACCCGGCCTCGGCGACCGGGGCGGCCTCGCCGAGGAGGCCGCGGCGAGCGGCCTCGTGATCGGGGAGGCGGAGCAGCTTGTGACGGACGATCTCGTCCGCGAGGCGCAGGTTGCGCTCGAGGTCGTCGAGGGCACCCGGCTCGGCCAGGATCTCGAAGACGATGTAGTAGCCCTCGGTCTTCTTGTTGATCTCGTAGGCGAAGCGGCGCTTGCCCCACTTGTCGGTGGTGGCGACGCTGCCGCCCTTGGCCTCGACCTGGGCGGTGATCTGGTTGACCCAGCCGGACACGGCGGACTCTTCGAGCTCGCCGTCCGCGATGATCATGAGTTCGTAGGCTCGCACGGCGAGCAGTACCTCCCTGTGGACCCGGTGGCACCGGGGCCCCGCACGGTGCGGGGCAGGGTCTGATTGGACCGGTGCATGGTAGAGGAAGAAGGCCGGGTGTTCCGCATCGGGATGCATCATGCCGAGCGGGTGTGACAGCACCCCGGCGGAATCCTGGTTGGCGGCAGGCCCCGTGGGCAGCGCCTGGGCACCCGAGCGGGGGCAACGAGTCCCCGACCCCGCCCCCAGCAGGAAGAACGGAACCCATGCGCGTGCTCTCCCGACAGGACCGCCACCAGGACGCCCCGGTCCAGGAGTACTCCGAGTCCGAGGCCATCTCCACCAGCGTGCTGCCACGCGTCATCGGCCTCGTGGCCGGCGGTGTCGCCACGTTCATCGGGCTCATCGCCGTCGCCCGGGTGAACTGGTCCGACAACGGCATCCACGCCCCCGCCGTGACCGTCGCCTCGATCCCCTTCAAGCCCGTCGTCGCCATCGTGACCCTCGTGGTCGGCCTGCTGGCGCTCGCGGCCGCGGCCAGCCGCGACCGTGACAGCAAGCTCGTGCTGGGTGCGCTGCTGATCTGCGTGGGGCTCGCCATCCACTTCGGCGGCACCACCGCAGAGAAGTGGGCCCTCGGCGACCGGATCGCCTGGCTCTCGGGCCTCGTCGGCGCCGGCCTCGTCCTCAGCGGGCTGCTGATGCACGCCCGACGGGTGGTCCGCCACACCTCGAACAACGGCTACGTCGCCTAGCCGCACCACCGGCCCACGATCGGACGCCGGTCCTTCGCGCCCTACCCGCGGAGGACCGGCGTCCGTCGCGTCCGGGATCGGGTGACGGCCGGGCCGGGCAGGCGCCGGGCACGCGTCGCAGCGTCGACCCCGCCCCCAGGCCCAACGCGTCGAGCCGGCCCCGCGGCACCTCGACGGCGGTGCGGTAGGCGGACCGCGCGGCGTAGGTCGGGCAGTCGGTGCCCGAGCCGCAGGGCGCCATGTCGGTCGACGACACGTAGCGGCCCCCTGCGTCGAAGAAGGCGATCGACAGCGGCTGCGGGGTGTCGCGCATCCAGAACTCGGTGACCGTCGGCTCGGCGAAGGGGAAGAGCATGCCGTCGTAGCCGCCGAGGGTGCGGTCGGTGACGCCCATCAGGCCCTGGTCCTGCAACGCCTTCGTGGCCGCCACCAGGAGGCACAGCGCCACGACCCTGCCAGACGCGGTGGTGACGCGCGCCGCGGTCCGTCCGTACCCCGGGAGGGGCCGGCGCCCGCCGTCGCCCGGCACGGTCGTGGCCGGACCGACGGCCCGACCCCGCGGGGGTGACGAGCTGCAGGCCGTGGCGCCGGCCAGGAGGATCAGGCTGACGGCCAGGAGCGCGGCGGCGCTCCGGAGGCGGCGAGGTGCGGGTGGTGCGCCCGTCGCCGGGGCGGCGGGCAAGGGGCCTCAGCCCGCAGCGCGGCCGCTGCCGTAGAGGCCGAGGGTCTCGGCCACGGAACCGGCGAGGTGGTAGCTCTCGTCGGCGGACGGGAAGCGACCGGAGCGGACGTCGGCCGCGTAGGCACCGAGCGCCTCGACGCCGTCGGCCTTGAGCGACGCGTAGCGGCGCACGAACTTGGGCAGGATGCGGTCCTCGATGCCGAGGACGTCGTGGAACACGAGGACCTGGCCGTCGCACACCGGGCCGGCACCGATGCCGATGGTGGGGACGTCGACCGCGTCGGTGACCATGGCGGCGACCTCGTCGGGCACGCCCTCGAGGACGATGGCGAAGCAACCGGCCTCGGCCAGCGCGCGGGCGTCGTCGACGAGCTCGAGCGCGGCCTCGTGGGTCTTGCCCTGCACCTTGAAGCCGCCCATGGCGTGCATGGACTGAGGGGTGAGGCCGAGGTGGCCCATCACCGGGATCTCGGCGTCGACCAGCGCGTGGACCATGGGCAGTCGCTTGCGGCCCCCCTCGAGCTTCACCGACACGGCGCCGGCGCGGATGAGCGCGGCGGCGTTGCGCACGGTGTCCTCGACCGACACGTGGTAGCTCATCCACGGCAGGTCGGCCACGATCACACAGTCGGGCTTGGCGCGGGCCACCGCCCCGGTGTGGTGCGCGAGGTCGTCGACCGTGACCTGCAGGGTGTCGTCGTAGCCGAGCACGACCATGGCCACCGAGTCACCGACGAGGATCAGGTCGACGCCTGCCTCGGAGGCCATGCGGGCCCCCGGCGCGTCGTAGGCCGTGACCATCACCAACGGCTCGGAACCGGTGCGGACCTTGCGGGCGCGCACACCGGGAACGGTGAGCGGCGCGCGTGACGCGGTGGGGCTCATGGGGTTCTCCTTCCGTCCAGCGCCGAGGTGGCTGCCAGCGGTCCCCTGAATCGTACCCATGCCGTCCAGCGGTGCTCCAACTCGGTCCCGACGCGCCGCGGGGCCGCCTCGGTAGCGTGGGCGCCATGGCTGACACGGCGTGCGAGAGCTGCGGAGACCCCACCGACGGGCTGCTGGCGGTGCACCGCATCTACATCGAGGCGGCCACGTCCGAGCGCGAGGAGCGCATCACCCGCCTCGACGAGGTCGAGGTGTGGTGCGTGCCCTGCCGCACGATCTACCCGCACCAGCCCGCGGCCGGCTGACCAGCCCCCCGCCCCCCCCCGATCCGAGCGGCCTTCTTTGAAGCGAATGCCCCCGCCCGGGTGGACTTCCGTTCGAAGAAGCCGGGTGGGCGTCCCGCGGGCGTCAGCCTGACGGGGCGCGCGCGTTCGCCGGTGGTGGCGCCGTTGCCGTGGTGGGCGGCGGGCCCTGCGTGACCGGGGGCGACGTGGTGCCCGGCGCCGACGTGGTGGCCGGGGCCTGCGTCGTGGCCGGACCGCCCCCGGTGGTGGTGGACGGGCCCTGACCGTTCGAGCCCGTGGTGGTCGACGGGCCCGAGCCCGTGTCGGTGCCGGTGTTGCCCTGCCCCTGGAAGGTGTAGGTGCCCTGGGTGCCGCCCCAGCTCGTGAGGTACTTCCCGCCCCAGAGGTCGGTGGGATCCGGAGGGAAGTCGGCGGGCGGCGTGTTCACGAGGACCGCCGACATGAACTTGCGCCAGATCTCCGACGGGAAGGTGGCTCCCTGGATGCTCGCGGGCATCACCGAGTTGTCGATGTTGCCCATCCACACTGCTGCGGTGAAGCCCGGCACGTAGCCGTCGAACCAGGCGTCGCGGTTGCCGCTGTCCTGGTCGCTGCCACTGCCGTTGGTGCCGGTCTTGCCGGCCGCGGGGCGACCGATGTCGGCGTTGGTGCCGGTGCCGCCCTTGATCACCTGCTGCATGGCGTAGACGACCTTGCCGTTCTCGTCCTTGCTCAGGATCACGGTGCGCTTGGGCGTGTTGGTCAGCAGCACGTTGCCGTTGGCGTCCTCGACCCGTGAGATCACGACGGGGTCGGTGTGCACGCCCTTGTCGGCAAACGTGGAGTAGGCCGACGCCATGTCGAGCACGGTCACCGGCGTGGTGAGCACGTGGGCCGGCACCGGGTGCAGCAGGTCGGGCGACTGCACCCCGAGCCGCCGGGCCATGAGGTCGACCTTGGCGGGGCCGAGCGCCCGCATGATGTTGAAGTACGCGGTGTTGACCGAGAACTTGATCCCGTCGGCGATGGTGGTGCTGCCGCTGTCGCAGCAGTCGGCGTTGATCTTGTAGGGCTGGCCGTTCTCGATGATGTCGGGGTAGACCTGCGTGAACGGCGCCGGCACGATCGACCCGATCGAGTACCCCTCGTGCACGGCCTCGGCCAGCGCGAACGCCTTGAACGTGGAGCCCGACGACCGTCGCGAGCCGCCGCCGTCGGGGCCCACCGCCAAGTTCACCTTGGCGAACTTGTCGGTGGTGTCGTCGAAGTTCGTCCCGCCCATCATGGCCTTGACCTGGCCCGACTTGTCGATGGCCACGAGGGCACCGGCCGGGTGGCCCTGCCAGTCGAGGGTGGACGTGACCGCGTTGTAGGCCGCCTGCTGCATGGAGGGGTCGAGCGTGGTGTAGATGCGCAGGCCACCGTTGAAGATCTGGTCGTTGGTGAGGTGGTAGCGCGTCACCAGCTGCCGCTCGACGTAGTTCATGAAGTACTTCGCGCCGG
>JADGOP010000416.1 GCA_017882935.1 Actinomycetota bacterium | reverse complement strand
GATCCTGGCCATCGACACCTCGCTGTCGATGCAGGCCACCGACGTCGCACCGACCCGGCTCGCCGCCGCGAAGGAGGCCGCGAAGCTCTTCCTCGACCAGGTGCCGAAGGACATGAACGTCGGCATCGTGAGCTTCAACGGCAACGCGGCCGTGCGCGTCGAGCCCACCAAGGACCGCGACGCGGCCCGCCAGGCGCTCGACAACCTCCAGCTCGGCGAGCGCACCGCCATCGGCGAGGCCATCTTCGTGTCGCTCGACGCCATCAAGACGGTGCCACCCGCCAAGGACGGGGCCAAGGTGCCCGCCCGCATCGTCCTCATGTCCGACGGTGCCACCACGTCGGGCCGGTCGAACGGCTCCGCCACCGCCGCCGCCAAGAAGGCGGGCGTCCCCATCGACACCATCGCCTTCGGCACCGACCACGGCACGGTCAACCTGCCCGACAGCCCCCTGCCCGTGCCCGTGCTGGTCGACCGGCCGGCGCTCGCCGCCATCGCCTCGCAGGCGGGCGGCCACGCCTACACGGCGGCCAGCCAGGGCGAGATCAGCACCGTGTACAAGAGCATCGGCAAGTCGATCGGCTACCGCACCATCAACAAGGACATCAGCGCCGACTACGAGCTGGTGGCCTTCGGCCTGCTCGTCATCGCCGGCGCCATGTCGGTGGTGTGGGCCAGCCGCATGCCCTGACCCGGTCGCTCCGTCCCACCACCCCCCCGGCCCGGCCCCGGCCTCCAATTCCCCGTTCTTTGCATGGAATACCCCCTCACCGGGGGTATTCCATGCAAAGAAGGTCAAGGAAGGTGGGTGTCGTACCCTCTGGGCACGCTACGTGGATGGACACCAGCACCTCAGCTCACCCCGTCCCGCACACCATCGACCGCCTGGCGCGGCCGAGACTCGGCCTCGTGAGCCGCGCCGATCTGCTCCGAGACGGCCTGACCGAGCGTCAGCTCGAGCACCGTCTCGCAGACGGCTCGCTCACCCGCGTGCAGCAGGGCGTCTACCTCGCGGCGGGGGTCCGGCTCACCCTGCGTCGCGAGCTCCTGGCAGCCTGCCTCGCCGCGGGTGTCGAAGCGGCGGCGTCTCATCGCGCGGCCCTATGGCTGTGGCGGCTGTCCACCGAGGTCCCGCCCATCGAGATCACGGTGCCGCACGGATCGTGCCCCATGCCGCGAGGGGTGGTGGTGCACCGGTCGCTCGAACGACACCACCTCCATCGCACGGTCTGTCGCGGCGTTCCCACCACGACGCCTGCCCGCGCCCTGGTCGATGCGGGGGCGGTGCTCAGGCCGTGGCAGGTCGGTGCCGCGGTCGAGCTCGCGCTCGTCCGGAAGCTCGTCACCGTCGCGGCGCTCCGACACGCACTCGACGACCTCGGCGGGCGCGGGCGCCGAGGAGCGGGCGTGCTCCGCGCCTACCTCGATGATCGAGCCCTTGCCGACGCGCGCCCCGAGAGCGTGCTCGAACCGCTCATGGCGCGCCTGTGCCGCGATCACGGCGTCGGACCGGTGCTGTTCCAACCCACGATCGTGCTCGAGGGTCGCACCCTCCGCCCGGACTTCGCCATCCCCGACGTCAAGTTGGTCATGGAGATCGACGGGCTCTCGGTGCACGGATCGCGTGAGGCGCTCGACCACGACCTCGAACGCCAGAATCTCCTCGTTCGTCACGGCTACCTCGTGCTGCGCTACACGGTCACCCACCTGCGCCACCCGGCCCGAGTGGCCCGCGAGGTGCTGGCCGTGGCGACTCGACGGCGTGCCGAGCTCGCGCTCACCCCACTTCTTTGAAGGGAACACCCCCTCTGAGGGGGTTTCCTTCAAAGAACTGGTGGGTCGGCGGGCCGGGTCAGTCGGCGGTGACCCTCTCGCTGATGACGCGGGAGCTGCCGCCGGGCTGCATGGTGACGCCGTAGAGGCAGTCGGCGGCCTCCATGGTGCGCTTCTGGTGGCTCACGATGATGAGCTGCGCGTCGGCACGGAACTCGTGGACCAGGTCGAGGAAGCGGTGCAGGTTCACGTCGTCGAGCGCGGCCTCGACCTCGTCCATCACATAGAACGGCGACGGCCGCGAGCGGAACACCGCGAAGAGGTAGGCCAGCGCGGTGAGCGACCGCTCGCCACCGGACAGCAGCGACAGCTTGCGCACGTTCTTGCCCGAGGGCCGGGCCTCGACCTCGATGCCGGTGTCGAGCAGGTTGTCGGGGTCGGTGAGGCGCAGCTCGCCCTTGCCGCCCGGGAAGAGCATGTCGAAGAGCTTGCGGAAGTTGTCCTCGACGTCGGCGTAGGCCGCCGCGAACGTGGCGACGATCTCACCGTCGACGGCGCGGATCACCTTGGCGAGCTCGCGACGGCTGTTGCGCACGTCCTCGAGCTGGGCCTCGAGGAACTCGTTCCGCTCTCGCATGGCCTCGAACTCCTCGAGGGCGAGCGGGTTGATCGGGCCCATGAGGCGCAGGTCTCGGTCGAGCTCGCGCACCCGTGCGGCGGGCGCCACGCCCTCGGGCAGCTCGGGGAGCGGGGCGGCGAGCGCAGCCGCGGGCTCGCAGTCGAGGTCGTGACGCAGCGTCTCGACGGCCTGCTCGAGGCGCAGCCGCACCTCCGTGTCGTCGAGCTCGCAGCGGCGCAGCCGCTCGCGCACGCTCTCGAGGTCGGCTTCGGCCGCGGTGCGCTCCTTGCGGAGCTCCTCGAGCACCAGCGCCACCTGCCGCGCCGCGTCGGTCTGCATGCGGCGCTGCTCGCGCAAGGTGGCGACCTCGGCCTCGACCAGCTCGAGGCGAGCCGCGACGAAGCCCGCGAGGCGGTCGAGCGCCACGGCCTTGCGGTCGAGCTCGACGCGGCGACCTTCGGCGGCCTGGCGCTCGGCGACGTCGCGGGCGAGCCGCTCCTCGACCTCACC
>JADGOP010000415.1 GCA_017882935.1 Actinomycetota bacterium | reverse complement strand
CGAGATCGAGGCTCCCGGCCTCTGGCTCGCCCGCATCGACCTGTAGTCCCCCCCCCGCCGTTCTTTGCAGGGTTCGTGCGACCTGCGCGCTCCAACCCTTCAACGAACGGGGAACGAAGGGCCCTTGCACGTGGTGATGTCACAGCGCCTCACCATGCTTGTCGGCATGTCCCACGATCCTCATGCCCGACGCGCCGCCACCATGCGGACCATCGACCGGCTGGCCCGACCCCAGCTCAGCATCGTCAGCCGGCATCAGCTCGACGTCGGCGGCATCGACGACCATGCCCGCCGCGTGGCGCTCCGCGACGGCGCCCTGCTGGTGGTGCACCGCGGGGTCTACCGCCCTGCCGGCGTGTCCCTCACCACCCAACAGGAGCTGCTCGCCGCCTGCCTGGCCGCGGGGTCCCACGCGGTGGCGTCACACCGCGCGGCGGCCTGGCTCTGGGGCCTCGACGACGCGCCGCCGCCGGTCGAGCTCACGGTTCCGGCAGCCCACTGCCCCGAGGTCGCCGGGGCGGTCCTGCACCGCTCGGGCGATCTCAGCGAACGCACGCGGTGCACCCGACGAGGCGTTCCCACCACCACCCCGGCACGCACGCTGCTCGACGTCGGTGCCGTGGTCTCCCCACATCGGCTCGCCCAGCTGGTGGAGTCGGCGCTCATCAGCCGGCTGGTGACCGTGGCGGGCCTGCGAGCCATTCTCGACGAGCTCGGGGGTCGAGGACGTCGGGGCACGGGGCCCCTCCGTGCCTACCTCGACAAGCGGGCGCTCGGCGACCAACGGCCCGAGAGCGTCCTGGAGCCGGTGCTCGCCCGGATCTGCCGCGAGGCGCAGATCGGCCCCGTGCTGTTCCAGCACGAGGTCGTGCTCGACGGTCACCGGGTCCGGCCCGACATCACCCTCCCCGTGCCGCTCGTCATCGTCGAGGCCGACGGCTTCAGCGCCCACGGCTCCCCGGAGGCCCTCCACCGCGACCTCTGGCGTCAGAACCTCTTCATCCGTCACGGCTACCTCGTGCTGCGCTACACGCACCGCCACCTCCGTCGCCCGTCGAAGGTGGCGGCCGAGATCAGCGCCGTGTGCCGCACGCGCCGCCAGGAGCTTGCCGCGGCCCGGACCGAGCGCCCCGCCAATCGCCGTTCTTTGCAGGGTTGACGAGTGCAGGTGGCACCAACCCTGCAGAGAACTGGAACGGGCGGACGGGGGGCGGCCGCGACGCGACGGGCGGACGGCGGGCGCTGGCGGCGGGCGGACGGTCAGACGTCGACGACGTCGAGGCGGGTGATGTGGCCGCCGGCCACGGTGAGGCGGCCCACGGTGTGCGTGGGGGCCTGCCGCTTCCAGGTGGCCGACCCGGGGTTGAAGAGGCGCTGGCCGTCGAGCCCGGCCTCGTTGCAGGGCAGGTGGCTGTGGCCGAAGATCACCAGGTCGGCGTCGGGGAACGTCCGCCGCAGGCGCGCCGCCCGCCCGGCCCGGGGGCCGCTGTCGTGCACCATGCCCACCCGCAGGCCGCCGATGTCGTCGAGCCGCGTCTCGGGCAGGACGCCGAACAGGGTGCGGTCGTTGTTGCCGAGCACCGCCCGCACGGGCGCGAACCCCGCGAGCTCGTCGAGCACCTCGGCCTCGACCACGTCGCCGGCGTGCAGCACCAGGTCGACGTCGGCCAGGTGCTCGTACACCGCGTCGGGCAGCCGGCGCGACGTTCCGGGCCCGGCGTGGGTGTCGGCCAGCACCAGCACCTCCACCGGTCCGGCGACGGGGTCGGCGCTGGTCACGGCGTCACGGCGTGCGCGGGTCGGGTCCCGGGGTGGGGCCGGGCGGCGAGCCGCGCCGGCCCACCTTGCGCCCGAGGGCCCGCATCGAGGAGCTGACGCGCTCGCGGGCGTCGGCCGACACGCCGCTCATGCGCGCCTCGATCTCGACGGCGGCCGCAGTGGCCGCGGTGGGGTTGTTCCCACTGCGCTGGCGGGCGGCGAGCAGCCCCACGGCGTAGGCGAACGCCGCGAACCCCGCCACCACCACGATGACGGCGTAGCCGACCCGGGCCGGCATGGCGATGACCGCGATGGCCGCGCCGACGACCCAGAGCAGCTGGAAACGGGTCTCGAAGCGGGCGAACGAGCGCCCGCGGTTGGCGTCGGGTGCGTCGCGCTGGACGATGGAGTCGAAGGCCAGCTTGCCGCCGCTGGCGCACAGGCCGACGGTGAACGCCAGCAGCGCGGCGGCGGTGAGGCCGTCGAGCACGGTGGCCGACGCCAGCGCCACCAAGAAGGTCATGACCAGCGCGCCGATGAGCAGGCGTTCCTCGACGGCCACCTTGCGCAGCTTCGGCGCCACGACAGCACCGACGAGCGACCCGAGGACGCTCGCCGCGACCGCCACGCCCAGCTCCCACACCGGCCGGTGGTGGCCATGGAGGTTGAACGCCAGCAGGAACGCCAGGAACCCCACGATGCCCCGCAGCAGGCCCATCCCCGAAGCGCCGAGCAGGATCGAGGGGGCGTGCAGCTCCTCACGCTCCTCCTGTGACGCCTGCTGCTGGGCAACCTGGCTGTGGGGCAGCTGGAGGCCGAAGACCGAGGCGGCGCCGTAGGCGATCACCGCCAGCGCGAGGCTCCACGACGCGCCGCCGAAGTGGAAGAGCAGCGCGCCCGGCAGCGCCCCGGCGAAGCCCACCACACCGCTGAGCAGCGAGAGCTTGGAGTTGGCCTGCACCAGCTCGTCGTCGGACCGCACCGTGGTGGGCACCAGGGCGCTCTTGGCCACCGAGTACCCCTTCTGCATGACCAGCACCAGGAACGCGAGCGGGAACAGCATCAGGGTGTTGACGCGCCCGATCATGAGCAGGGCGAGCATGGCCCGACCGACGCACGACACGATGACCATGAGCCGCCTGCCACCCACCAG
>JADGOP010000057.1 GCA_017882935.1 Actinomycetota bacterium | reverse complement strand
GGAAGTGGGCGTAGTAGCCGACGTTGCCGAGCACGCCGAGGGCCAGCAGGCTGGCGTTCTCGTCGCGGATGCTGCCGTCGACGATGCCTTGCTTCACCAGGGCGGTGGTGTCGGCGAGGTGGATCTCGTTGCCCTTGCGGAGCACGTCGGCGAACTGCTTGCCCAGGTTCTCGACCTCGAGCAGCGCGAAGAAGTGGGCCTGGCGCGACATGAAGGCCAGCGAGCCCTCGGCGCCCTGGCGGATCTGGAGGAGCGGCTCGCCCGTGGGGTCGATGGCGCTGGCCTGGGCCTGCCGCAGGCGCTGGCGGTTCAGCACCACCAGCTCCCGGAACAGGGCCTCCTTGTTGTCGAAGTACCAGTAGAAGAGGCCCTTGGCCACGCCGGCGGCCTTGACGATGTCGATGACCCGAGTCTCGGCGTAGCCGCGCTCGGCGAACAGCTCGGCGGCGCAGTCGAGGAGCTGCTGCTTGCGCTCCAGGCCCTGGGTGGTGAGACGGCGGTCTTCGACCATGATGCGCCAATGATGCTGGTCCTTGACCGGCGGGTCAATCACCGGCCCAGACCGGCCCGCCGCCCGGTGCGCGGCGCGGCTACCGTCGCCGCCCATGACTGCTCCGATCATCCCGGGTGCCGAGCCCTGGTCATCGCCCGAGGGCGGACCGCACGGCGTGCTGGTGCTGCACGGCTTCACCGGCAACCCCCACTCGATGCGCGGCCTGGCCCACGCCTTCGCCGACGCCGGCTTCGCGGTCGAGCTGCCGCTGCTGCCCGGCCACGGCACGTCGGTCGAGGACATGCTCGAGACGGGCTGGCCGGACTGGTCGGACGCGGCCGAGGCCGCGCTGGCCCGGCTGGCCGAGCGCGCCGACAAGATCGTGGTGGCGGGCCTCTCGATGGGTGGCGCGCTCACGGCCTGGCTGGCCGGCCGTCACCCGGAGCTGGCGGGCGCGGTGTTCGTCAACGCCCTGGTGCAGGCCCCCGAGGGCATGGCCGACTTCGTGCAGGGGCTCATCGACGACGGCGACACCCTGATGGGTGGCATCGGCTCCGACATCGCCGACCCCGACGTGAAGGAGCTGTCCTACGCCGAGACGCCGCTGGTGCCGCTCGCCTCCCTGTTCGGGATCGGCGACGACGTGCAGGCCGGGCTCGCCACCGTCGAGTTCCCGGTGCTCATCATCACCAGCCGCCAGGACCACGTGGTGCCGCCCGAGAACAGCGACATCATCGCCTCGCTGGTCAAGGGCCCACAGGAGCGCATCATGCTCGAGCGCAGCTTCCACGTGGCCACCCTCGACCATGACAAGGACCTCATCGAGGAAGCCGCGGTCGCCTTCGCCCTCAAGGTCACCGCCTGACCGTCACACCCCCCCCGCCCGAACCGTTGCCGGCGCAACCGTTGTCCGGAAATGTTCTGTGGGAAGCCCCCACAATGCGGTGTTTCCCACAGAACATTCGCGGAAGAGGCGGTGGCGGGGCCGGGGGAACGGGTGAGGGGGGCGGCGGGGTGCTGCCCTACGATCGCCCGCATGTCCGACCGGATCTCCCGCGATGCCGTCGCGCACGTCGCCCGGCTCGCCAACCTGGCGCTGACCGACGACGAGCTCGACACCTACACCGCCCAGCTCGCCGACGTCCTCGCGCACGCCGCCGACGTCGAGGCGCTCGACCTGGCCGGCGTCGAGCCCACCACCCACCCCTACCCGCTCACCAACGTGCTGCGCGCCGACGTGGTCGGGCCCACCCTCGACCGTGACGAGGTGCTCGCCGCGGCTCCCGCGGTCGCCGACGACCGCTTCTCCGTCCCCACCATCCTGGGAGAGGCCCCGTGAGCGGGTCCGCCCTGGAGTTGGCTGCGGCCGTCCGCCGCGGCACCCGGTCCGCGGTCGACGTGCTCGACGAGCACCGCGCCGCGATCGAGGCCACCGAGCTGCAGATCCACGCCTTCAACCTGGTCACCGCCGCCGAGGCCCGTGCCGCGGCCGAGGAGGTCGACCGCACGGTCGCCGCCGGCGACGACCCCGGACCGCTCGCCGGGGTGCCGATCGCCCTCAAGGACAACCTCTGCACCCGGGGCATCCCCACCACCTGCTCGTCGAAGATCCTCGACGGCTGGCTCCCGCCCTACGACGCCACCGTCGTGCAGCGCCTCGCCGCCGCCGGCGCGGTGCCCATCGGCAAGACGAACCTCGACGAGTTCGCCATGGGCTCGTCCACCGAGAACTCGGCGTTCGGCCCCACCCGCAACCCCCGCGACCTCACCCGGGTGCCGGGTGGCTCGAGCGGGGGCAGCGCGGCGGCCGTGGCCGCGGGCTTCGCGCCCCTCTCGCTCGGCTCCGACACGGGCGGCTCGATCCGCCAGCCCGCAGCGCTGTGCGGCGTGGTCGGGGTGAAGCCCACCTACGGCCGGGTCAGCCGCTACGGCCTCATCGCGTTCGCGTCGAGCCTCGACCAGATCGGCCCGTTCGCGAACACCGTCGCCGACGCGGCGCAGCTGCTCGAGGTCATCGCCGGTCACGACCCGCGCGACTCCACGTCGATCCCCGAGGGCCCGCCGGCCGTCTCCGAGCACCTGCTCGACGGCGTCGACGGTCTCCGCGTGGGCGTGGTCACCGAGCTGCTCGGCGAGGGCATCGCTCCCGACGTGGCGGCACGCGTGCGGGAGGCGGCCGAGGCGCTGGCCGCCGCAGGCGCCAAGGTCGAGGAGGCCTCGGTGCCGGCCGCCATCTACGGCCTGTCCGCCTACTACCTCATCGCCCCCGCCGAGGCGTCCAGCAACCTGGCCCGCTTCGACGGGGTGCGCTACGGCCTCCGGGTCAACGCCCCCACCACCAACGAGATGATGATCGCCACCCGCACCGCGGGGTTCGGGGCCGAGGTCAAGCGCCGCATCATGCTCGGCACCTACGCGCTCTCGGCCGGCTACTACGACGCCTACTACGGCCAGGCGCAGCGGGTCCGCACCCTCATCGCCCGCGACTTCGCCGCCGCCTACGAGCAGTTCGACGTGCTGCTCTCGCCCACGTCGCCCACCACCGCCTTCGCGTTCGGCGACAAGACCGCCGACCCGCTCACCATGTACCTCAACGACGTGTGCACCATCCCGTCCAACCTGGTCGGCGACCCGGCCATGTCGGTCCCGTTCGGCACCGGCGCCGACGGCCTCCCCGTGGGGGTGCAGGTGCTCGCGCCCGCGCTCGCCGAGGCGACGATGTTCCGAACCGCCGCCGTCCTCGAAGGAGCCGCGCCGTGACCACCACCCTGCTCCCCGAGGGTTGGGAGCTCATCGTCGGGCTCGAGGTCCACGCCGAGCTGGCCACCGCCACGAAGATGTTCTCGGCCGCGCCCAACATGTTCGGCGACGACCCCAACACCAACATCGATCCTGTCACGCTCGGGCTGCCCGGCTCGCTGCCCGTGCTGAACGAGAAGGCCGTCGAGCTGGCGATCCGCCTCGGGCTGGCCGTGCACTGCTCGGTGGAGCCGTCGGTCTTCTCCCGGAAGAACTACTTCTACCCGGACATGCCGAAGGACTTCCAGATCAGCCAGTACGACAAGCCGATCAACGTCGACGGCTGGCTCGAACTGCCCGACGGCACGGTCATCGGCATCGAGCGCGCCCACCTCGAAGAGGACACGGGCAAGTCCTCGCACATGGGCGGCGACGGGCGCATCCACGGTGCCAGCCACTCGCTCGTCGACTACAACCGCGCCGGCGTGCCCCTGCTCGAGATCGTGAGCCGCCCCGACATCCGCACCCCCGACCAGGCCAAGGCCTACGTCAGCGAGCTGCGGTCCATCCTCGTCGCCACCGGTGCGTCCGACGGGAAGATGGAGGAGGGCTCGATGCGGGTCGACGCCAACGTGTCGGTCCACCACCCCGGTGAGCCGTTCGGCACGCGCTGCGAGATCAAGAACCTCAACTCGCTGCGCTCGCTCGGGCGGGCCATCGAGTACGAGGCGCGGCGGCAGGTCGACGTGCTCGAGGCGGGAGAGACGATCCGCCAGGAGACGCGGCACTGGAACGAGGCCGAGGGCCGCACGTCGACGATGCGGGTGAAGGAGGACGCCGACGACTACCGCTACTTCCCCGAGCCCGACCTGGTGCCGCTCGCGCCCAGCGCCGAGTGGATCGAGCAGATCCGCGCCGACCTGCCCCCGATGCCCGCCGAGCGCCGCGCCCGGCTGGCGGCGGCGGCGGGCGTGCCCAAGACCACCGACTCGGTGGCGGTCATCGTCGAGCGCGACCTCGACGGCCTCGCGCTGGCCACCCTCGAGCTCGGCGCCGACCCGGGCCGGGTGCTCGTGCACGTCGAGCAGAACCTGAGCGGCGACGGCAGCGCCGAGCTGCGTCCCGACCTGCTCGCCGCGCTGATCGCCCTCGAGACCGGTGGCGAGCTCACCGCCACGCAGGCCAAGCAGGTGCTCGCCGACGTCGTCGCCACCGGCGCCGACCCGGCCGAGGTGGCGAAGGCGAAGGGCTTCGAGGCGATGTCGTCCGATGCGCTCTTCACGGCAATCGACGAGATCATCGCCGGGAGCCCCGACGAGTGGGAGCGCTTCCGCACGGGTGACCAGAAAGCGCGCGGCAAGCTCACCGGGTTCTTCGTGGGACAGGTCATGAAGGCCACCCGGGGCCAGGCCGACGGCGGCGCGGTCACCGCCCGCCTCAACGAGCTCGCGGCGGGCTGAAGGGGCGCGCCGGCCGCCTCCGTCGCGCCACCGCGCCCACCCCGGCCACTACGCTGCGCCGATCACATCGTCCTGAAGGGTGGGTACATGAACTCGACAGTCTCGGGTCAGCAGGAGGGTTCCGGCGGCGGCCGGTCCTCGGCATCTCGTCGGGCCCGCGGGCTCGCCTCGGCGTTCCTCGTGATGGGGCTCTTCGTCGTGGCCGGGTGCGGGGTGGGGAGCAAGAAGGTGGCCGGGTCGGCCACCACCGTGGCGGCATCCACCACGGCCGCCGCCACGTCGACCACGTCGGCCGACACCAGCTCGGACACGTCGACCGACACCAGCACCGACACCGGTACCGGTACCGACACCCGCACCGACACGGGCAGCCAGACGGTCGGCCAGACCTGGCCGAAGGTGGCCCAGGACGCCTTCATCAAGTCGTGCAGCGCCTCGGCCGCGGCCGACGTGTGCAAGTGCGCGATGCGGGCCCTCGAGCCGGTGTTGAGCTTCAGCGACCTCGCGAGCATCGGGGCCGATTCCAACAACGTCTCGAAGTTCCAGACGCAGATCCGCAAGGCCACGCTGGAGTGCGTGGCCGACCCGCACTCGCACTGAGCGCAGCTCCGGGGCCCCCGGGCGTCGGGGTGGGTGTGTCCCACGCCACTTCTGAAACGGTTGAGTTTCGATACTCGGGCGTCTTATGCTGATTCGAGACCTCACCGTTTCGTAATCAGGAGCCCGGGCATGACCCACCTCGACGCAGAGCAGATCCATCAGCGGCGGTGGTGGGCGCTGGCGGTGCTGTCGTTCAGCCTTCTGGTCATCGGCATCGACAACACCATCCTCAACGTGGCGCTGCCCCGGCTCTCCGAGAGCCTCCACGCCACCAACAGCCAGCTGCAGTGGATCGTCGACGGCTACACCATCGTGTACGCCGGCCTGATCCTCACCATGGGCAGCCTCGGCGACCGCTTCGGCCGCAAGGGCGCCCTCAGCACGGGCCTGCTCATCTTCGGCATCGGCTCGGTGGCCTCGGCGTTCGCGCCCTCGTCGACCGTGCTCATCGGCACCCGGGCCTTCATGGGCATCGGCGGCGCGCTGATCATGCCCGCCACCCTGTCCATCCTGAGCAACGTCTTCACCGACCCCAAGGAGCGGGGCCGGGCCATCGGCGTGTGGGCCGGCGTGTCGGCCGCGGGCATCGCCTTCGGCCCGATCATGGGCGGGCTGCTCATCTCCCACTTCTGGTGGGGCTCGGTCTTCCTGGTCAACGTCCCGGTCGTCATCATCGCCCTGGTCGCCGGCTACTACGTGCTCCCGACCTCCCGCGACCCCGAGGCGCCCCGCCTCGACCCGATCGGCGCGGTCCTGTCCATCGCGGCCCTCATGACGCTGCTGTGGGGCCTCATCGAGGCGCCCACCAAGGGCTGGGGGAGCGACCCCATCCTCACCGCCTTCGGCGTCGGCCTGGTGCTCCTCGCCGTCTTCGTCGCCTGGGAGCTCCACACCGACCACCCCATGCTGGAGATCCGCTTCTTCCGCAACGCCCGGTTCAGCGCCGCCAACGCGGGCATCACCCTGGTGTTCTTCGCCCTCTTCGGCTCGAGCTTCCTGATCACCCAGGAGCTGCAGTTCGTGCTGGGCTACAGCGCCCTCAAGGCCGGTGTCGCCATGATGCCCATCGCCATCCCCATGCTGATCCTGGGGCCGGTCTCGGCCCGGATGGTCGAGCGGGTCGGCACCAAGGTCATCGTGTCGGCCGGGCTCTTCGTGGTGGCCTGCGGGCTCTTCTGGATGAGCCTGGTCACCATCGACAGCGGCTACTTCGACATCATGCTGCCGATGGTGCTGCTCGCCAGCGGCATGGGCCTCACCATGGCCCCCGCCACGGAGTCGATCATGGGCTCCATCCCGCGGGCCAAGGCCGGCATCGGCTCGGCCATGAACGACACCACCCGCCAGGTCGGTGGCGCCCTCGGCGTGGCCGTCATCGGGTCGGTGCTCGCCTCCGTGTACCGCCCCCACGTCGTCGAGAACCTGAGCCACACGCTGCTCGGCAAGGCCGCCACCGGGTCGGGCCCGAACGCGGCGCAGGCGCAGCAGGGTGTCGCCGCCATCCGCGATCAGCTGGGCGCGGCCTACTCGGTCGCCGCCAAGATGCCCGCCGGCGGTGAGCAGGTCATCCACGCCGCCCGCAGCGCGTTCGTCGACGGCTTCGGCGGTGCCGTGCTGGTCGGCGCCATCGTGGCCCTGATCGGTGCCCTCGCCACCTTCATCTTCCTGCCCGCCCGGGCCCACGACTTCGAGCCGGCCGCCTTCCCCGACGAGGTCCCGGCGCTCGAGGCCGAGGCTGCGGCGGCAGCTGCCGCCCGGGGTGCGCACGCCGACGCCGCGGTGGTGCTCTCCGGGTCGCCCGCAGAGATTGCGTCCACAGCCGACGGCCACGCCGCGGCGACCGGCGACGAGCCGGTCCCGACGCTCGACGAGGTCCCGTCATGACCTCGGCGACCTCCCGCCCCGACACTGCGGCCGCCCAGGCCCCCGCCGACCCGCCGGTCGAGGCCCGTCGCCCCGGCCGCCCCCGCGACCCCCAGGCCGACGCCGCCATCCTGCAAGCCACGGTCGAGGTGCTCTGCGAGCACGGCTTCGGGGCCTTCACCGTCGACGCGGTGGCGGCCCACGCGGGGGTGGGCAAGGCCACCATCTACCGCCGCTGGCCGAGCCGGGAGGCCCTGGTGCTCGACGCCGCGGCCACCCTCGTGCCCCAACCCGACGTGCCCGACACGGGCTCGGTGCGAGACGACCTCATCGCCCTGATGAGCGGCTCGTTCGAGGACGCGGCCTCGGCGAACAAGCAGCAGCTCATGGCGGCGGTCACCGCCGAGGCGGTGGTGAACCCCGAGATGAAGCGCCTGTTGCGCGACTACACCCAGCGCCGGCGCGACGGCTCCGCCGTGGTCGTGCGCCGCGCCATCGAGCGCGGTGAGCTGCCGGCCGACACCGACCCCGACTTCCTCCTCGACCTCATCGCCGGGCCGCTCTTCTACCGGGTCCAGATCTCGGGCCGGCCCATCGGCGACGAGGTCGTGGCCGACGTCGTCGACGTGGTCCTCCGCGGGCTCGCCCACTGACCGGTTCACTGCACCAGATGTGCGCGTGGCGCGCGCTTTCTGTGCAGTGAACCGGGCCGGCGGAATTCACGGGATGTCCGCGAGGCGACCTGGGAGAATGCCCGCATGGCCGCGCTCGAGTTCCGCTCACCGTCCCGCGCCGAGCTGCGCGAGTTCTTCGAGCCGGTGGTGTCGGCGTACGGGCTCGACGCCACCGACGACGACTACCGCTACGAGGAGCTGACCTACGAGGACGGCCGGAGCATCGGGGCGCTCGACGACGGCGTGTGGGTCGGCGGGGCCGGGGCCTACAGCTTCGACGTGACCGTTCCCGGCGGGGACCAGGTGGGCGCCTCGGGCGTCACCATGGTCGGGGTCGCCCCCACCCACCGTCGGCGCGGGGTCCTCACCACGATGATGCGCTGGCTGCACGACGACGCGGTGCGGCGCGGCGAGCCGCTGGCCGTGCTCACCGCCTCCGAGGCCTCCATCTACCGCCGCTTCGGCTACGGCGTCGCCACCGACGACGCCCGCATCACGGTGCCGTCCCGGGCGGTCGTGTTCGACCCGCCGCTGCAGGTCGACGGCCGGTTCCGCCGCCTCGACCCCCACCAGGACACGTCCACGCTCGCGGACGTCTACGAGCAGGTCCGTCTCCGTCGCACCGGCTGGTTCAACCGCGGGGCCGGGTGGTGGGAGCGCCTCCGCCTCGACCCCACCGACGCCCGCGCCGGTGCGTCCAAGCTCTTCGCCGTGGTCCACGAGGACGCGTCCGGCGCGCCCGACGGCTTCGCCACCTGGCGCATCAGTCAGAACCATGTCGACAACCGCGTGGCCGACGACACCGTCGTGCTCGACGAGTTGGTGGCGCTCGACGCCGACGTCGAGCTCGCGATCTGGCAGTTCCTGGCGGGCATCGACCTCACCACCACCATCAGCTGGAACGGCGCCCCGATGGACCTGCCGTTGCGGTGGCGCATGGTCGAGCCGCGCCAGCTCCACCTGCGGGGCCGCTCCGACTGGATGTGGGCACGGCTCCTCGACGTGCCCGCCGCCCTCGCCGCACGGCGGTACCTCGTCGCCGGCGACCTGGTCGTGCACGTCGACGACGCCTTCCACCCCGCGGCGGCCGGCACCTACCGTCTGAAGGGGTCACCCGACGGGGCCGAGTGCGAGCGGGTCGACGACGCCCGGCCCGACCTCAGCCTCGGGGCGCCCGAGCTCGGGGCGATCTACCTGGGCGGTGTGGCGCCGTCGCTCTACGCGACCGCGGGCCGCATCGTCGAGCATGCACCGGGGGCGCTCGAGCGGGCCGACGCCATGTTCGTCACCCACCCTGCGCCCTACTGCCCCCTGATGTTCTGAACCGCGGGGGACGAGGAGGACGCCTCAGTCGATGTCCTGCCGGGCCAGCCGCCGCGCGGTGTAGGCGATGGCGACGACGGCCACGAGCACAGGAGTGAGGTACGCCGCGGGCAGTGACCGGTCGGCCAGGTTGAGGCCCACGCCCGTGTAGGCCGAGAGCAGCGACCGGAGGTAGGAGAGCACCGACAGCCGGGCCGTGCCCGCGCCCGCGTTGGCGATGAAGTTCTCCCACAGCATCAGGTAGGCCAGACCCCACAGCAGCGCCCGCCGGAAGCGCAGGCCGAGGGCGGTGAACAGCCCGGTGTAGGCGATCACACCGAGCACGGCCGCCACTGCCACGCCCTCGATGAGGTAGCCGCCACCCTTGGTGACGACTGCGGCGACGATGAGCGGGATGGCCACCGCCGGAAGGCAGATGGTGGCCGTCGACGCCCAGGCGGCCAGCGCGATGACCCAGCGCGGGACCGGGGGCAGCCACAGGTACACGAGCGACTGGTCGTCGAC
>JADGOP010000056.1 GCA_017882935.1 Actinomycetota bacterium | reverse complement strand
CCAGCCCCGCCGGGTCGACGGCGACCCAGTCCGGGTGCCCGTCGACCTCCCGGTAGGGACCGGCCATCCACAGCAGCAGCCGTGACCTGGAGTCGGGCAGCGCGGGCAGCCCGAGCGAGGCCAACGCCTCGTCCACGGCCGTGCGTGGTGCCGCGGCGCCGAGCCGCTCGGACACCGCCGCCGCGAGTTCGCGGACCGCGGTCGGCGCGTCGTGCAGGGCCGCGTCGACCCGGTGGACGGCCCGCGCGGCGAGCCGCTTGACCCGGTCGGCGCTGATGCCGAGGGCTTCGGCCAGCTCCGGCCGCGTCACCGAGGATCCGAGGGGCAGTACCCCGTTCTCGAACACGCCACGGTCGCGCTCGTCACCGCCGGCGGCCAACGCGTGTGCCAAGGCCAGGAGACTCGGATCCGGCTCGACGGCCTGCCAGGCGAGCACCCGACGCGCAGCCGCAGCCACCTCGGGAGGTCCTGCGGTGCAAAGGTTCTGCAGGAGCCCGCGCAGCCGACCACCCGTCGCCGCGTCGTAAGCGAGCACGGTGCTGAGGTCGTTGGGAGTCGCGTTCGCGACGATCGGGAGCGACTGTCCCACGGCCACTTCCAGTGCCGCGCCGATGGCGGCACTGATCAGCTGCACCACCCGCCTCGGCCCGAAGCCCGGCCAACCACAGATCTGGCCGACGGTGAATCCGCCGAGCGGGGTCGCGCCGACCGCGTGTTTCGCGAGCAGCGCCCGCACCGGTGGCGGTGCGAATCGAGCGGTCGTGTCGGGTTCGCAGCTCGCGAGCGCCGGGACCACGGCATCGAGCCGATGCGGTCCGAGGTTCTCGATCGTCTGCGCGGTGACGCCGGCCTCGATCGCTGTCCGGATTGCTTCCCGCGCCTCCGGATCGACCGGCAGCGGAGACGATGCGAGCTGCCGCGGGAGGAGCGCAGGGGCCTGCCCTGGCACGGCCAGCAATGCCGAGAGCCGGAGCCGCGCCTGCACCGGCAGCGCGTCGGGGAACGCGAACACGTCCCAGAACACCGACTTCGAGGTTTGCTTCAACGACTCCTCCAACGCGACGGCGATCTCCCTGCACGGTATCCAAACCCCAACTCCCGATGACGTACCGCCTCGGCGCGGCGGGCGACGACTCCGGCTGACGCTGCCGGGCAACGCATCGCCGCCCGCCGCCGAGGACGGCCCGCCCACACGCGGGAGCCCCGGCGCCGCCGCGTGCGCCACGACTCAGCGCCACTCTTCCGATCTCGGCGCCGACATATGTTGGCGCCCAGTCCACAAAACCGGCGCTCAGTGGAAAGCGACACCCCGAAAACCGGCGCCGAGACGGCGCGCGCCCCCGCTGCAGCGACGCCCACGCACCAGCGCCGGTCTTGTGGGTTCGGCTGACGGACCGCGCTGGCTCTGGACACGCGCCGACGGGCGAGGCCCCCGCTCGGCGCGTAGGTGAGACCCTTCAGGACGGTGAGCGACGACAGCACCTCGTCGGCGTAGTCCCCGTCGTAGGTGCACCCGCTGCTCCAGGCCCGCCACCAGGCCTCGCTCTCGGCGATGGCGGTGACGGCGTCGAGGGGCTGGGGTGCCGGCGTGTCGGACGGGTACCAGGTGAGCGTGAACGGCACCCGCTGGCCGGCCGCGACGGTGAACTCGGCCGTCGTCTCGAGGTTCTCGCTGCGCAGCTCGACCGGGGTGGCCAGCCGCATGGCGTCGGGACCGCCCACCGCAGTGATGCCGCCGGGGCAGCGCCGGACCCACGGCACGATCGAGCCGTAGTCGAAGCGGATGGTGAGGTGGAGGCGCATCGGCACGGAGCCGCTGCGCCCCTCGACCAGGCGGGCCAGGTCGTAGCGGCCGTCACGGGGCGGCAGGCAGTCGATGAGCGCCACCGACCCCTCGGCGGTGTGGAACACCGTCTCGAGCACGAGCGACCCCGGCCGGTACGAGCGCTCCACGCGCAGGACCCGGCTGGCCGGTGCGATCTGCCAGCGGCCGTTGCCCTCGGTGCCGAGCAGCGCCGCGAAGCAGGCGGGCGAGTCGAAGCGGGGGACGGTGAGCCAGTCGATCGACCCGTCCTTGCCCACCAGGGCCGCCGATTCGGTGTCGCCCAGCAGGGCGTAGTCCTCGATGCGAGACGCCATGCAGTGGTTCTAGCCCCGTTCCCTCCCGAGACCCGCGTTCTGGTGGCGATAAGGTCCCGCCTCGATCTCGACCCAGAGGAGCCCTCCGGTGCCAACCGACCCCACTTCCGCCTACCTCGTCCTCGCCGGCCAGTCCGCGCTCATCACGGGCGGTGGCAGCGGCATCGGCTTGGCGTGTGCCGAGGCGCTGCTCGTCGACGGTTGCTCGGTCACGCTCATGGGGCGCAACGAGGAACGTCTGGAAGGGGCCGTCGCGCAGCTGCGGGGCGTGGCCCCGGCCGGCGCCGAGGTGGGCTGGAGCAGCGGCGACGTGTCGGTCGAGGCCGACGTGGAAGCCGCCGTCGCCAGGGCGGTGGAGGTGGGTGGCGGCCTGCACATCGCCGTGGCCTCGGCGGGCACGGGCACCGTCGCGCCGATCGTCGCCCAGGACTTCGACGACTTCCGTCGCGTCATCGACACCAACCTGGTCGGCACCTACCTCACCATCAAGCACGCCGCCCGGGCCATGGTGGCCGGCGGGGGCGGCGCGATCGTGACCATCTCGTCGCTCGCCGGCGTCACCGTGCACCGCTACATGTCCACCTACGGTGCCAGCAAGGCCGGCATCGACATGCTGGTGCGCAACGCGGCCGACGAGCTGGGCGCCGACGGGATCCGGGCCAACTCGGTGCAGCCGGGCATCATCGAGACCGAGCTCATGGAGTTCCCCATGCAGGACCAGGCCCTGATCGACTCGTACCTCGCGAACCAGCCGGTCTCGCGCATTGGCACGGTGGGTGACGTGGCCTCGGTGGTCCGGTTCCTCAGCGGTCCCGAGTCGGGCTGGGTCACGGGCAACGCCCTGCCGATCGACGGCGGCCACCACCTGCGCTGCGGCCCCGACTACGGCGGCATCGCCCGGATGATCTACACCGACGCCGCCACCGAGCCCGGCTTCACCGGCTGACGCTCAACCTCCGACGCGTTTTGGGTGCGTTCCGTGGGGTCATGGCCCCGCGAAACGCACCCAAAACGAGCTTGGGGGCTACTCGTCGTGGAGGCCGCACTCGGTCTTGTCGAGGCCGCGCCAGCGGCCGGCGCGGGGGTCTTCACCCGGGGCGACGGGGGTGGTGCACGGCATGCAGCCGATAGACGGGTAGCCCTGCGCGGTGAGCGGGTTGACCGGCACGTCGTGATCGGCGATGTAGCCGGCGATGTCGGCGTCGGACCAGTTGGCGAGCGGGTTCACCTTCACCAGGCCGCGCCGGTCGCGGCCGACGACCGGGGCATCGGTGCGGCTGTCGGCCTCGGCGCGGCGCAGGCCGCTGAGCCAGGCCTGCTTGCCGGCGAGGGCCCGGTCGAGCTGCGCGACCTTGGCCTGCGAGCAGCAGCCCGGCTGCTGGGTCCACAGCGGCGGGTCGGAGTGCGGCACCGTGAGCAGGTGGAGGTTGAGGGCGTAGCGCCGCCGGACCACGTCGACGGTCTGCAGCGTCTCGGGGAAGTGGTAGCCGGTGTCGATGAACACCACCTCGATGCCGGGGTCGACCTTGGTGGCGAGGTCGATGAGTACCGCGTCGGTCATCGACGCGGTGAGGCAGAGGTGCGGGGAGAAGGTGTCGACCGCCCAGCGGATGACCTTCGACGCCGGCGCGCTCTCGAACGACGCGCTGAGCTCGGCCAGCTCGTCGTCGGTGAACGAGGTGCCGGGGGAGGCGATGGAGACCGGGGTCACCGTCATGGCAGGGCTCTCGGGACAGGGGGCGGGGGACTGGCACTGCGGGTCAACCGCTCGGGCGGCCCCGGTGTTCCCGGTGGCGTGCCGGGACCCGCAGGGGCGATCAGGCGCCGGCGCACTCGCCTTCGAACACCTCGGCCTCGTACGGCGCCGTCTCGGCGAAGTCGACGTAGTAGTCGGGGTTCTCCTCGGGCGTGGGGAACTCGATGAGGTCGGCGAGGTCGCTGACGACACCCTTGGCGCCACCGGAGCGCTCGAGCCACGAGCCGAACAGCTCGCCGGCCTCACGCTCGTTGGCGAAGCGACGCACGAGCCGGACCACGGCCTCGGGGGCCGACTTGGCGGGGAGGCGGGTGGCGCGCTGGCCGAAGTGGACCTGCGTCTCGCCGACGTAGCCGCCGAGCAGCATCTGGTAGCCCGGGGCGGAGCGGCCGTGGGCGCGGCGCTCGGCGCCGTGGAAGCCGATGTCGGCGGTGTGGTGCTGGCCGCAGGAGTTGGTGCAGCCCGAGATGTTGGTGCGGATGCCACCGACCTCGCCGAGGCCGGCCTCCTCGAGGGCCACGCCGATGGCGTCGGCCAGGCCACGCGACTGCGTGACGGCGAGGTTGCAGGTGTCGGCGCCGGGGCAGGCCACGACGTCGCGGGCGAGCTCGGCACCGGCGTGCTGCATGCCGATGTCCTTGAGCCGCTCGTAGAGGGCGGGCAGCTGCTCGTCGGTGAGGTCGCGGTAGACGAGGTTCTGGCGGTTGGTGATGCGAACCGTGGCGGCGAACTCGCGCTGCATGGCGGCGAGTGCCCGGAACTGCTCGGCGGTGATGTCGCCGAGGCGGGCGTAGGCGTAGGCCGACACGGTGCCCTTGGCGGCGCCGCGGACCACGTTGTGGGTCTCCCAGCGCTCGTAGGGGTCGCTCGAGCGGATGGTGACGCCGGTGCCCTGGCCCATGACCGTGGGGGTGACGCTGGTGGACGCACCGGCCGGGGCGTCGCCGTACTTCTCGACGTCGAGCGGGATGCCGCCCGGCCACGTGGCCGACCCCATGAGCAGCTTGCGCTCCTTGAGGATGCGGCGCTGCAGCTCCTCCCAGCCCATGGTGTCGACGAGCCACTTCATGCGGGCGCGGAGCTTGTTGTCGCGGTTGCCGTAGTGGTCGAAGGTGCGGAGGATCGCCTCGATGGTGGGGAGCAGGTCCTCCTTGGGCGTGAACTCCTCGAGGGCGAGCGCCGGGTGCGGGTTGGCGCCCAGGCCGCCGGCGACGAACACGCGGAAGCCGGCCTCGACGGAGCCGTCGTCGAGCGTGCGGGTGGTGCCCACGACGCCGACGTCGTTGAACATGGCCTGGCCGCAGTCGGTGGCGCAGCCGGAGAAGTTGATCTTGAACTTGCGGGGCATCCGCTGGCCGAGCGGGTTGCGGACGAAGTGCTGGAAGGCGGCCTCGGCCCACGGCGTGATGTCGAGCTGCTCGTGGGGGCAGGCGCCGGCGAGGTGGCAGCCCTGGATGTTGCGAACGGTGTCGCCGCAGGCCTCGCGGGTGGTGAGGCCCACCGAGGCGAGCTCGCGCATGAGGTCGGGGACGCGCTCGAGCTGGACGAAGTGGAACTGCACGCACTGGCGGGTGGTGAGGTGGCCCCAGCCGCGCGAGTAGTCGTCGGCGATGTCGGCCAGCTTGTCGAGCTGCTCCGCCGTGATGCGGCCGTAGGGCACCTTGATGCGGACCATCTGATTGTGGCCCTTCTGACGCTGGCCGTAGATGCCGTTGTTCAGCCGGAAGATGCGGAAGGTGTCCTCCTCGATCTCACCGGCGAGGTAGCGGGGGAGCAGGGCCTCGAACTTGGCGATGTCGGCGGCAGCTTCAGGGTCGATCTCTCGCTGGAGCATGGCGACGGGGCCTCTCGTGCAGGGTGTGAGCGCGGGGGATCGCACGGACGGACACGTCCGGCAACCTGGTGATCCAGCATGACAAATCCCGACTTGCCCAGTCAACTATGCGCGTAAGGTCACGCGACACAGATTCGTGGGCTGCGCCGCCGCCTAGTTCCGCAGCAGATCGGCCACCTGGAAGGCGAGGTCGAGCGACTGGCGGCCGTTGAGCCGCGGGTCGCACATGGTCTCGTAGCGGGACCCGAGGTCGGCGGCCGAGATGTCGTCGGTGCCGCCCAGGCACTCGGTGACGTCGTCGCCCGTGAGCTCCACGTGCACGCCGCCGGGCCAGGTGCCGACCTGGCGGTGCGCGGCGAAGAAGCCCGTGAGCTCGGCGAGGATGTCGTCGAAGCGGCGGGTCTTGTGGCCACCGTCGGTGGTGAAGGTGTTGCCGTGCATGGGGTCGCAGGCCCACACCACCGGGTGGTCGGCCTCGCGCACCGCGCGCAGCAAGGGCGGCAGCAGCGCCTCGACGTTGTCGGCTCCCATGCGGCTGATGAGGGTGAGCCGGCCGGGGGTGCGGTCGGGGTTGAGCGCGTCGCACAGCGCCACGACCTCGTCGGGCGTGGCGGTGGGCCCCACCTTGCAGCCGATGGGGTTCTCGACGCCGCGGAGGAACTCCACGTGGGCGCCGTCGGGCTGGCGGGTGCGCTCGCCGATCCAGAGCATGTGGGCCGAGCAGTCGTACCAGTCGCCCGTGAGCGAGTCGCGCCGGGTGAGCGCCTCCTCGTAGCCCAGGATGAGGGCCTCGTGGCTGGTGAAGAAGTCGACCTCGTGCAGCCCGGGCTGGGTGTCGGTGGCGAAGCCGCAGGCTCGCATGAAGCGCAGCGCCCGGTCGATCTCGGCGGCGACGCGCTCGTACTGGCGACCCTCGGTGCTGGAGGCGACGAAGTCCTGGTTCCACTGGTGGACCTGGCCGAGGTCGGCGAAGCCACCCTTGGTGAAGGCCCGGAGCAGGTTCAGCGTGGACGCCGACTGGTGGTAGGCCCGCAGGAGCCGCTCGGGGTCGGGGGTGCGCGCCGCGGGGGTGAAGGCGACGTCGTTGACGAGGTGGCCGCGGAACGCCGGCAGCTCGACGCCGTCGACCTGCTCGAGGGGCTTGGAGCGCGGCTTGGCGAACTGGCCCGCGATGCGCCCCACCTTCACCACCGGGACACCGGAGGAGTAGGTGAGCACCACCGCCATCTGCAGGATGATCTTGAGCTTGTCGCGGATGGTGTCGGCCTCGAACGACTCGAACGACTCGGCGCAGTCGCCCGCCTGGAGCAGGAAGGCCTCGCCCCGGCTCACGTCGGCGAGCTGGCGCGTGAGGTGGCGGGCCTCGCCGGCGAACACCAGCGGGGGCAGCGAGGACATCTGCTTGAGGACCTGGTCGAGGGCAGCCTCGTCGGGCCAGCTCGGCTGTTGCTCAGCCGGCCGGTCGCGCCAGGTCGAGGGCCCCCACGTGCTCGTGCTCACGGGGCAATCGTCGTCGTTCGGGGCACCACGCGCAAAGCCATTCCGCCGGTGAGGCGGATCAGGCAGCGGTGACGCGGGCCTCGGCCTCGGCCCGGACGGCGCTCACCGCCCGCTTGACGAGGCGACGGGCGGCCTCGGCCGTGACGCCGAGCTCGTCGCCGACCTCGCGGTAGCTGCGCTTGCGACCGTCGTGGATGCCGAAGCGCTGCTCGACGGCGAACCGGGCACGGGGGTCGAGGACGTCGAGCAGGTCGGTCACCATGCTCTCCTCGGCCGATGCCAGGACCTGGGCCTCGGGGCCGGGCTTGTCGTCGGCGATGAGGTCGACCAGCTCGTTGCTGTCGTCGTCGCCGACCGTCCGGTCGAGGGAGGTGGGGGTGGCCAGGCGGTGCAGCCGGGCGTGCTCGTCGTCGAGCTCGTCGGCGTCACCGGAGACCTGCCGCAGGGCGGCCCGGAGGCTGGCCGAGCGGTCGCCGGGGAGGCGCACCAGGCTGGCCTTCTGGTCGAGGGCCCGGCCGATGGCCTGGCGGATCCAGAAGGTGGCGTAGGTGGAGAACTTGAAGCCCTTGCGCCAGTCGAACTTGTCGACCGCGTGCTCGAGGCCCAGGTTGCCCTCCTGGATGAGGTCGAGCAGCTCCATGCCCGGGGGCAGGGGGTAGCGCCGGGCCACGCTCACGACGAGCCGGAGGTTGGCGCGGATGAAGCGGTCCTTGGCCTCGGCGGCCTTGCGGACCTCGCGCTGCAGCTCACGGCTGCGCTCGCCGGTCTCGATGCGGGCGGCGGCCTCGCTGCCCTTCTCGATGATCTGGGAGAGCTCACGCTCTTCCTGGGCGGTGAGAAGGGGGACGAGCCCGATCTCGTTGAGGTACTGGCCTACGGAGTCGCTCATGTCGTTTCTGCTCCAGCGGTGCCGGGTAGGGGGTTCCCGGCTCCGAATCGATGGTGTTGCCCCGGTTGCCCAGGGCGTCCCGCGCCGACGGATCGACACAGGAATGACAACGGGGTAACCCCGGGCGAGGGGTCCGGGATTCCAAATGGGCCGGTGACTTCTGTCACCCCAGGTTGTGGTCTGGTCGAGTCGGTGCTTATAGCGCGAGGTCGCTGAGATGGAAAAGGCGCCGGGACCCGCCTCCGCTGGCGGGCCTCCCCCTCGTACACTCGTGCGGTGACCACCGGTTCGGGCGAGCGCCTGGGGATCTTCGGCGGCACGTTCGATCCTCCCCACATCGGGCATCTCGTGGCAGCGGTCAACGTGCGGCATGCCCTCGCGCTCGATCGCGTCCTGCTCACGGTGGCCCACCGTCCGTGGCAGAAGGTCGGGTCCCGGCCGCTCAGCCCCGCCGCCGATCGCCTGGCCATGGTCCGCGCCGCGGTGGCGGGCGTCCCGGGCCTGGAGGCCAGCGACCTGGAGCTGCGCCGCGGCGGCGACTCCTTCACGGCGGACACGGTCGGTGAGCTGCTGGACGAGGATCCGAGCCGTCAGCTCTTCGTGATCGTCGGGCAGGACGCCGCGGCCGGGATGCCGACGTGGCAGCGGGTGGACGAGGTCCGCTCCCGTGCCTGCATCGTCCTGGTCGAGCGACCCGGGGCCGAGGGCACACTGCCCGACGGATGGACGGCCGAGCGGGTCGAGGTCCCGCGCCTGGAGATCTCCAGCACGGACCTTCGCTCCAGGGTGCGCGACGGCCGGCCGCTCGACTACCTCGTGCCACCGGCGGCGATTACCTGCCTGACCGAGCGCCGGCTCTATCGTGATGGATCGCCATGATCGCCCCGCATCCCCGTTCCGCCCCGCCTATCGACTCTGACCGCCCAGCTCGGGGCGCCCGGCCGACGTGACCGCGCCGACCGACCAGACCGATGCCGGGCCCCGCCCCGAGGCCATCCCGCCCGAGGCGGGGTCGTCCGGCTCCTCGAGCGTCGTTCCCGTCTTCCTCGACCTGCCCGACCTGCCCGTGCGTCGGAGCCGGACGTCCGGGTTGTGGTGGCGCTACGGGTTCCCGGTCGCCCTGGTGGCGCTGATCGCCGCGGTGCCGATCCTGGTGTGGACCGGGTACAACGTCGTGCTCCGCAGCAACCACGGACGCCTCATCGCCACCACCACCGACCCGACCCAACCGGGGTGGGAGGTCGCGGTGGAGCCGACCCCCACCGCGCTGTTGGCCACGGTCAACGAGACCGGCGAGCTGTCCAGCGTAAGTCTGGTGGCCCTCACCAACGAGGGCCGCAGCACGATGATCTTCATCCCGGCCGACACGCAGATCTCGGCCGACGCGGGCAACAAGACGCTCGTCTCCGCCTACAAGGTCGGTGGGCCCGACGGCCTGAAGGCCGCCGTCGAGAAGATCGTCGGGGTCAACGTGGGTGACGTGACCATGGCCGACGTCAAGAAGTGGGAGGAGCTGGTCACCCCCGTCGGGTCGATCAGCCTCGACAACCACGAC
>JADGOP010000414.1 GCA_017882935.1 Actinomycetota bacterium | reverse complement strand
CTGCTTCGACTACGCACTCAACGACTTCGTCTTCAACGTCGCCATCTTCGATGCGCTCGGTCACGGTGTCGCCTCTGCGCTGATCGCCGCGCTCGCCGTGGGCTCCTACCGGCACGACCGGCGCGAAGGCCGCGTCCTCGAGCGCATCCACGCCAACCTCGACCAGGCGATCCACGCCCACCTGCCCCACCTCTCGTTCGTGACGGGGCAGCTCGCCCAAATCGACGTCGAGACGGGCGCCATGACGTGGACCAACGCAGGCCACCCACTTCCGATGCTGATCCGCAACGGACGGGTCATCCAGGCGCTGGAGTGCCCGCCAACGCCGCCGTGGGGACTCGTACAGACACACTCCGGTCACGCAAACCCCATGGCCGTTGCCAGCGAGTCGCTCGAGCCCGGTGACAGCGTCCTCTTCTACACCGACGGCGTCACCGAAGCCCACGATCCGGACGGCGAGATGTTCGGCCCGGACCGCCTGGCGGACCTCGCCGGTCAACATGCCTCGAACCACGTCGCGCCCGAAGGAATCGTCCGCCTGCTCACCCGAGCCGTCGTCGAACATCGCCGGGCGGACCTCGCCGACGACGTCACCATGGTCCTGGTCCGCTGGAACGGCCCCACCCGCGGCGACTCTCCCACGGCTCCCTGATCGGAACGAGGGTCGTCGGCCTCAGGCGCCCTTGCGCTGTGCCTTCTTCATCTCGATCGCGCCGTCGAGCTCGCGCACGGTGTCGGCGGCGTCGACCGCGCGCCGACGGGCTGCCGCGGCGGTGGTCCGGGCCCGATTAAGGGCTCCCCCATCAGCACACGCCGAGCCTCGTCGGGGACGGCACGAATCGTGCCGAGGCCAGCACTTCCTTGCCTCCTTCGGCACCTCGTCGTACCTTCGACTTCAACGACGGCTGCAGGGCGCGGCCGGCAGATCAGGAGGGGAAGATGAACGCGACCCGGAATCGACGGAGCCGCATCGCAGCCTTGGCGGGCGGTGTTGCTGCCCTGACAGGCGCGGCGATGATGCTGGGTGTGGCACTGCCCGCGGGGGCCACGTCCGGTGACCCCCACAAGGTCACGTTGTGTCACGCCACGGCCAGCACCTCGAACCCGTATGTGGTGATCACGGTCGATGTCGCCAGCGTTCTGGGCGACCGCGGCCACGGCGGCCACACGGGGCCGGTGTTCTCGCCGGACCTCGGCAAGCACGTGGCGTGGGGCGACATCATCCCCGCGTTCGACTATGGGCCCGGCGAGCAGTACCCCGGCCTGAACCTCACACCCGACGGCGCGGCAACGCTCGCCAACGGATGCACGTTCACCGTCGGCACGACCACGACGTCGTCGACCACCAGCAGCACGAGCAGCACCAGTACCACGGTGTTCAACTGACCGTCCGCTGAAGCGCGGCGGCTCGCTCCTTCGCGTCTCCCCAGGGCTCGTGCGCGCAGGTCGCACCAGCCCTGCGGAGCGCGGAGGTCGGCTCAGGTGAAGATGATCTGGCCGCCGGCGGCCATCTCGTAGAACTCGCCGACCGTGATGATGTCCTGGACCTGGTCGATGAAGTCGTTCTTCTCCAGGCCGAACAGGTCGACCGAGGCCTTGCACGCGTACATGCCCGCGCCGGTGTCGGCGATCATCTCGACGAACTCGGGGATGGAGGGGATGTCGAGCTTCTCCATCTTGTGGTTCATGTAGTGCGTCATGGCGGTGGACACGCCGGGCAGGCCACCGGCCATGGTGGCCAGGTGCAGGCCCGGGTTGCCGACCGTCGCCAGCTTGATGTGCTCGTTGCGCTCCTTGTGGATCGCGTCGAGCCCGAAGAACGTGAAGAACAGGTTGACGTCGATGCCCTCGGCGCGGGCGCCGTTGGCCATGATCAGCGCCGGGTAGATCCCCTCGAGGGATCCCTTCGACACGATGATGGAGACCTTCTCGATGCTGTCGGCCATGGGTGGTCGTCCTCTCTCTCAGATGCAGCCGCGGGGCTTGGGGATCCCGGCGATGCGTGCGGCGGTCTTGGCCGGCGCCTTGGGGAACAGTTGGTAGAGCTCCTTGACCGAGACCCCCGAAGCCTTGCCGAGGAGGCGGACGGTGGGCCCGGTGCCCTTCTCGGCGTACTCCTTCCGCATGAACCTGATGACCTGCCAGTGGCGGTCGGTGAGCTCGTCGATGTCCGCAGCCCGCGCCAGCTCGGGGGCCATGGCCTCGGTCCACTGGTCGGGGTCGGTGAAGAACCCTTCGTCGTTGGTGTCGACGGGGGTTCCTGCGAAGGTGGCGGTGGGCATGGGTCAGTCCTCCCTGGCAGCCGGGATGGGGCGCTTGCCGGCGGTGGGCATGGCGGAGCCGACTCCGGGGAGGTCGCGGCCCGGGAGCAGGCTGTGCCAGTAGACGGATTGGAACAGCAGCTTCCCGAGGTGGTTCAGCCTCGACTCCTTCAGGAGGGGCAGGCCCACGCGTCCGGGGTAGTGGCCCGGCCCGGGCTCGGTGTCGTAGTTGAAGTCGATGAGCAGGGCCTTGTGGAAGCCGGTCTCGATGAAGCAGTTGGCGTGGCCGTCGAAGCTCGGCTCGAGCGGTTCGCCGGCCAGGAAGTGCTCGATGTTGGCCACGAGGGTCTCGCCTTCGAAGTGCGTGACCGAACCGGCCTTCGATGCGGGAACGGTGGCGGCGTCTCCGATCACGAACACGTTCGGTGCCACCGTCGACTGCAGGGTCTGCTCGTCGGTCGACACGAAGTCGACCGCGTCGCCGAGCCCCGGGGAGCGGCCGACGTACTCGGCGCCACCGTGCAGGGGCACGACCACCGCCAGGTCGAACGGGACCTCACGCTCGTCGTAGCCGATCAGTCGCCCACCGGCGCCGTCGACCTCGCCGGTGTTGAAGTCGGGCACCAACTCGATGTTGCGCTCCTCGAGCATCCCGCCGAGCGCCT
>JADGOP010000413.1 GCA_017882935.1 Actinomycetota bacterium | reverse complement strand
CGACGCGGCCACCAACGACGCGGTGCGGGGCGACGGCAGCTTCGCCATGGCCCGTGCCGCCATGGAGAACCTGGCCGCCGCCGACTTCGGCCCCTTCAAGATCTCCATCGTCGTCACCCGGCACAACGTCGACCAGCTCGACGAGCTCGAGGCCATGGCCGCGTCCTACGGCGCCCAGCTGCGCGTCACGCGGCTGCGGCCGTCGGGTCGTGGAGCCGACACCTGGGACGAGCTGCACCCCACCAACGACCAGCAGCGCACCCTCTACCACTGGCTGCAGGCGCGGCCCCACGTCCTCACGGGCGACTCCTTCTTCCACCTGTCGGCGTTGGGTGAGCCGCTCCCGGGCCTCAACATGTGCGGTGCTGGGCGCGTGGTGTGCCTGGTCGACCCCGTGGGCGACGTCTTCGCCTGCCCGTTCGTGATGCACGACGAGTTCAAGGGTGGCTCGGTGCGCGACCCCGGTGGCTTCACCAGCGTGTGGCGCGGGTCGGAGCGGTTCCGCGAGCTGCGCGAGCCCGAGTCGGCCGGCGCCTGCGCGTCGTGCGGGGAGTTCGACGCGTGCCAGGGCGGCTGCATGGCATCCAAGTTCTTCACGGGCATGCCGCTCGACGGGCCCGACCCCGAGTGCGTGAACGGGCACGGCGAAGCGGCGCGCCTCGCCGCGCTCGCCGGCGGTGCCACGGTGCCCACGGTCGGTCCCGGGCACTCCAAGCCGGGCGTGGGCCCCACCCCCGTGCGCCTCGGCCGCAAGCCCGTCGGCGCCGGCTCCGGTCTGACTTGAAGCTGCTCGAGCCGCTGCCCCTCGGCGGGCGGACGGCTCCCAACCGGCTGCTGTTCGGGCCCCACGAGACGAACCTGGGCGAACGCCGGGCGATCTCCGACCGGCACGTCGCCTACTACCGGCGGCGCGCCGCGGGTGGTGCCGGCGTGGTCGTCGTCGAGGAGGCGTCGGTGCACGCCTCCGACTGGCCCTACGAGCGGTGCCCCCTGGCAGCCGACTGCGGCCCGGGGTGGCGTGCCGTCGCCGACGCGGTGCACGCCGCGGGCGAGGGCACGCTCGCGCTCGCCGCGCTCGGCCACGCGGGCGGGCAGGGATCGTCGGCGTACAGCCAGGCGCCGCTCTGGGCACCGTCGCGCGTGCCCGAGGTGAACTCCCGCGAGGTCCCCAAGTGGATGGAGGCCGACGACATCGCGGCGGTGCTCGAGGGCTTCGGCTCGGCGGCCCGGCTGGCCATGGCGTCCGGGCTCGACGGCCTGGAGGTCAACGCCGGGCAGTTCTCGCTCGTGCGCCAGTTCCTGTCGGGCCTCACCAACCAGCGCGGCGACGAGTGGGGGACCGACAGGCTGCGGTTCGCCCGCGACGTGCTGGGTGCGGTGCGAGGCGCTGCGGGAGCGGCCGCGGTGGTGGGCGTGCGGCTGTCGTGCGACGAGCTGGCGCCGTGGGCGGGCCTCACGCCCGAGCTCGCGGCCGACGTGGCCGTGGCGCTCGCGCCGCTCGTCGACTACCTCGTGGTGGTGCGCGGCTCGATCTTCACGGCCTCGGCCACCCGGCCCGACATGCACGAGCAGCCCGGCTTCAACATCGAGCTGTGCCGGTCCATCCGGGCGGCGGTCCGGGCGGCGGGCTCCCAGATACCGGTGGTGCTGCAGGGCTCGGTGGTCGATCCGGGCCAGGCCGAGTGGGCGGTCGGCGACGGCGTGTGCGACGCGGTCGAGATGACCCGGGCGCAGATCGCCGACCCCGCGCTCGGCTGCAAGCTGGCCGCCAGCGTGCTCGAGCAGGTCCGGCCCTGCGTGCTGTGCAACCAGCTGTGCCAGGTGCGCGACGCCCGCAACCCGATCGTGTCGTGCATCGCTGAGCCCTCGTCGGGGCACGAGGTCGACGACCCCTCGCCCGTGCCCGACGGCCCCGGCGTCCCGCTCCCCGCGTCGGGCCGGGTGGTGTTCGTCGTCGGTGGCGGTCCCGCCGGGCTCGAGGCGGCCCGCGTCGCCGCGCTCCGGGGCCACTCGGTGCTCCTCGTCGAAGCTGCTGCGCGCGTGGGTGGTGGCCCGGCGGTCGCGTCGCAGGCGGTGGGACGGGAGCGGCTGGTCGAGCTGGTCCGCTGGCTCGAGGCCGAGTGCCGGCGGCTCGGGGTGGTCATCGACACGGGCCACGTCGCGACGGCCGAGGAGCTGGCCAAGGCCACCGCAGAGGGTGCCGGGGTGGTGCTCGCGACCGGCTCGGTGGACGGGGTGCCGGGCTACACCGTCGACCGGGCGGCCCGGCCGTCCCAGACCGAGCCGTGGAACTTCCTCAGCTCGCTCGACTCGTGGCTCGACCGGGCCCCCGAGGGCGCGGTGGTGGTCGTCGACCCGATCGGCGGGCCCATCGGCGTGTCGATCGCGGAGACGGTCGCCGCGAAGGGCCGGGAAGCGCACCTCGTCACGCAGGACAACATCGCGGGCAACGAGCTGGCACGCACCGGCGACCTCGCACCCGCCAACGTCCGCCTGCAGCAGGCCGGCGTCCACATCGAGCGTCGTTCCATCGTGCGGGCCGTCACCTCTCCCACTTCTGGGGACGGAAATGTGGCCCTGGAGCACAAATCCGTCCCCGAAACGGTGGGGTCGGTCGGCGTCGAGGTCGAGGACCGCTTCACGGGCGAGCGCCGCACCATCGCCGCGGGGCTCGTGGTCGACGCCGGGTTCCTGCTCCCCGACGAGGCCCTCTGGCACGAGACCGGCGGAGCGCACCAGCGGGCCGGCGACTGCGTCGCTCCCCGGACCGTCCACGAGGCCGTGCTCGAGGGCCGGCGGGCCGTCGTCACGATCGAAGCGGGCGAACCATGACCGAGCGCTACCTCTGGTCGCCGCTGCGCATCGGGCCGGTGACGGTGAAGAACCGCATCGTGTTCAGCGCGCACCTCACCAACTACGCCGAGGGCG
>JADGOP010000412.1 GCA_017882935.1 Actinomycetota bacterium | reverse complement strand
CGGTGCTGGCCCAGCTCGAGGCGCGGCCCGACCTGGTCACGGTCGTCGGCGCCACCGACCACCACGTCACCCACAGCCTCTACGTGCTCGACCCCGACGTGGGTGGTGGCTTCCTGGCCCTCGGTGGTCGTCATGCCGTCCTCCTCGTAGGTACCGGCAGTCTGGCGGGTGCCGGCCCGTCTTGCGACCCCCGCCGTGCCGCTGCCCAGGGGACCCGGGGCGCCACCCCTAGAGTCGGTCCGTGCGTTGGGCAGACGATTGGCCGTGGGACCGGAGTGCCGAGCAGACACTGCGCGTGACGCTGATGGTCGTGCTGGTGGTGGTCGGGCTGGGCTGGGCCGCCCTCAGCGCGGTGCTGGGACAGACGCAGATCGCCGTCAACAGCGCCCCGCCCGCGGTGGCGGTGGCCCGCGCCCGCTACGCCTGGGACACCTGCATCCAGTCGGCGCTGAAGCGCGGCCTGCCCCCGGGCGTGCCTGTCTACGTCCTGCCGAAGGGCCGGGTGTACTGGCAGTCCACCCTCGGTCCGATGTCGGCCCCCACCCACAAGGTGCTCGCCAACCCCGAGCCGGGCGCCTACTCCCTGCAGGTCGTCGACGACGGGCCCAACGTGAAGGGCGGCATCCACTGCCCGGGCCACCCCGGCACGAAGTACACGCCCATCGCCCTGCTGGTGCGGCCGCTGTGACCGTCTTCGGGGTGGCCCTGCTGGCGGTGCTGTCGTCGGGCCTGCCGTGTTGGGCCGTCACCGACGACCCTTGGCTCACGCTCGGCACGGCGCCGCTCGTGTTCGCCCTCTTCGCCACCGTGTCGGCCATCCTCGCCACGCTGTTCGGGCTGCCGCTCCTGGCCATCTTCGTCCCCGCCATGATCGCCGCCAACGTGGCCGCGCTGTGGGCGCTGTTCACGCGCGAGCCCCCGAGCCTCGCCGGCTCGCAGCCGCTCACGGGTGCGGTGCTCGCCGCGGTGACGGCCTACGGGCTACTGCCGCTCAAGGCGCCGCTGCTCGACTGGGACACCCGCACGCACTGGCTCGGCCCCGCGCACTGGTACCTCGGTGGGGGCAGCTACGTCCGCTACGCGATCACCAACCCGGCGTTCCACCACCGCAGCTACCCGCCGCTCATCCCCGCGTCGGCGGGCACGACGTGGCTCCTGCAGGGCCACGTCGACCTGCGTTCCGGCCAGGTGCTCATCTCGGTGCTCAACTACGGCGCGGTGCTGCTCATCGGGCTCGGCGTCACGCGCCTCTTCCCGAAGATGGGGGCACTCCCACCGCTCGGCGCCGCGATGCTGGTGCTGTCCACGTTCGGCATCGCCGGGCAGTTCGCCAACGACGGCTATGCCGACCTGCTGTGGGCCTCGTGCGCCACCGTGGCGGTGCTGTACCTGCTGCTGGCGCCCGCTTCCCGGGTCAACATCGCCATCGGCTCGCTCGCCGTCTGCGTCGCCGGGCTCACCAAGGTCGAGGGCATGGTCGTGGCGGTCGCGCTCATCGGCTTCGGCTGCTGGCGGCACCGCGAGCACTTCATCGAGGCGTGGCCGGTGGTGGCGTCCGCGCCCGTCGTGCTGCTTTGGCCGGTCTACGTGCGTCTCCTCGACGTGCCCACCGACCTGCACCCCGAGGACGTGCACGCCTTCATCAACGGCCACGACGCCGTGTGGCGGCGCGTCATCCCCACCTCGGGCTCGATGCTCCACGCCACCGGCGGGATCCTCGTTGTCGCCGCGCTGTGCACCGTGATCGGCACCAACGTGGCCCTGAAGGAGCGCGAGCGCCTGCGCATCGGGTCGAGCGACTGGGCATGGGGCACCGTCGGCATCGCCGCTCTCGCCATCGCGTCCGCCTACATCGTGTCGAGCGACGAGCTGGGGCTCCACCTCCGCTCGTCGGTCGGGCGCGTCACGATCGTGCTCCGGATCCTGCTGCTCACCGACGTCGTCATCTGGGCGCTGTGCGGGGTGCGCGCCCTCGCGTCGCTGTCGAACTGGGCGCGCGGCAAGTCGCCCGTGCAGGCCGGTCCCGACGTCCTCCGCCGGCGGGTGCTCGACCGCGCGATGGTCGTGGCGCTGGGCCGGCCCCCGACGCACCGCCTCCCACTGCCCGAGGGCTTCGGCGACCCGAGCCCCACCCGGCAGGACGAGCCCGTCGGTCGCTGAGTGCCGTGCGGCCGGACCCCGGCTGGCATCCTGGGAGGCTCCGGAGCCGACGAGATCGAAGGTGCGTGGTGGGACAGCAGGACCTGGCCGACCAGCTGCGCGCGGCCACCGCGCTCCTCGAGGCGGTGGTGGCCGACCCTTCGACGCTCGGGATCCTCACCGAGGCCGAGCGGACCCGGCTGCTCACCGCGGCCGGTGCGGTGTTCTGCCCCGACGTCGAGGAGCGCCGCCAGCAGACCCGCGCCCGCCGGCGCCAGGCCCGCGCCGCCAAGCTGGCGCGCGACGAGCAGGTGCTCGACGGCACCGCCATCCGCCGGCTGCGCGCCAAGCCCGTCTTCACCACGCCCAACGTGTTCGTGCCCGAGGGCTTCGAGCAGCACGAGGTCGACGACCCCGACCTCCGCGAGGTGCGTGAGCCCCAGCACTGCTACGTGTGCAAGCAGAAGTACTCGAGCGTGCACCACTTCTACGACCAGCTGTGCTCACGGTGCGGCGACTTCAACCTCCGCAAGCGCACCGAGTCCGCCGACCTCCGCGGCCGCGTGGCGCTGCTCACCGGCGGCCGGGTGAAGATCGGGTACCAGGCGGGCATCAAGCTGCTGCGTGCCGGCGCCGACCTGGTGGTCACCACCCGCTTCCCGCGCGATGCCGCGGTGCGCTACAGCCGTGAGGCCGACTTCGCCGACTGGGGCCACCGCCTCGAGATCGTGGGCCTCGACCTGCGCCACACGCCGAGCGTCGAGGAGCTGTGCCGCCACCTCACGGCCAC
>JADGOP010000411.1 GCA_017882935.1 Actinomycetota bacterium | reverse complement strand
ACGTGGAGATCTTCTCCTGCACCAGGAACGTGCCGACCGCACCGTCGTCGCCGCCGTAGCCGTAGATCGTGTTGCGGGTGCCGTCGGCCGCGGTGAACGTGGGGATCGGGGCGATCTCGGTGGACGAGCCCGTGGCCGTCAGCGACCCGGCGCCGAACGCGCTGCCCGCCGCGACCTCCTGGGTGACCGAGCCCGTCTGGCCCACGTTGGTGAGCGAGTAGCCGGACGGCGCCGTGAAGTCGGCGTTCGTCACGTGGGTGGTCACGTTGCGGCCGACGACGAGTGCCTTGCCGGGCGCGGCGCAGCCCGGGTCGTCCCCGTACGTCGACGCCGTGAGGCCGCCGGCGGGCGACCACCAGAGCACGATCGACGCACCCGTCGACGCCGGGATGGTGACGGTGGTGGTCAGGTCCGGCGTGCCGGCGCACGAGGTGCCGTTGTCGCCCATGACGGTGAGGTCGTGCGTGCCGACGGTGAGCGGGGCGGGCGTGCTGGCGTGCTCGGTGTCGACCGTGGCGAAGTAGACACCGTCGATGCACACCGTCTCGGTGAACGGGTGGCCGGCGGCGTAGCTGTACGCGTTGACGACCTGGACCGGAACGGTGGGCGGCGCCGCGGTCGCCGTCGCCGTCGTGGTCAGGGGGACGATGCTGGCCGCGGCCAGCAGGAGGGGGGCAAGGAAGGTGACACGACGCATGAGATCTCCCGCGATCGAGGACGGATGGTTGGCCGGCCGGAGCCGGTCGCGAACGTGCCCCCGCCGAGGGGCGCCGCCGCGCCTACAGGTTCCGGTCAGACTCTACCCAGCACAGCGGCCCGGCGACCGGAAGGTCGACCGCGCCGACCTCGGCCTTGGTCAGCGGGACGTGAGGGTGTAGGGGAGCACCGCGGACCGCTGGGTGTCGGCCGCCGCGGTGACCACGATCGTGCAGCGTCCGGGTGCGGCGGTGCAGCTCGTGGTGCCGGTCCCGAGGTAGGGCAGAACGGAACGGGCCGCGGCCACCGCGACGGTGAAGCTGCCGTCGGTCCGTGCGTGCAGGGGCAGGGCCCGCACGGTGTGGAACACGAGGGCCGCGACGGCGGCGCCCGCGTTGAGTGGCTGGCAGGAGTCCTCGGGCGTCGCGTCAGGGGTGCCGACACAACGGGCGACCAGCAGCGGTTCACCGGGTTGGAAGCCCCGCGCGGTCACTCGGACCAGGGTGTTGGGTGCCACGGGACCCCGCGGGGTGCCGACGATGGGGAGGTCATCGGAGCCGGCCCGGACGAGCCGTGGTCGCAGGGCCGCGGCGGGAAGGTCGGAGCGGAACACGATCGGTCGTCCACCGGACCGGTTGAAGTCCGAGGCATCTGCGGCGACGAGGATGCAGCGCGCGGTCGTCGCGGCGCAGTCGTGAGCCCGGCCCGCAATCGTGATGACGCGTGGAACCGCGAACGTGGCGTCGAGGCGCCCCTTGACGTCGGTGGCGTACCGGGATCCCGAGACCTTGTCGCAGGCGGCGACGCCCTGGCTCCTCGTGTCGGCTTCGCGGAGGCACACTGCCACCGAGACGATGTTGTCGGCCGCGAAGGATCGGCTGGTCACCCTCACCACGGTGCCGTCGCGCAGACCGCTGGCGGGGGCGACCGCTATGGGGAGCCGCAGCGAGCGCGTGCCGGTTCCCGGTCCGAACGTGAAGTCACACCCGCGCAGGGACACGCTGCTCGCCAGCGCCACGATCACGACGAAGCCGAGCGCGAGGCCCCCGCCGCAGCCGAGCGCCCAGCGAGCAGCGTTCCCGTCCCGCTCAGCGGCCGTCACGTGGCGAGCCTACGGCAGGGGTGCCACTCGGCACCGGCGGACCTGTCGCCGCTGGCAGGCAGCCCGTCGAGTCCTCGGCGAGGTCTGGTCACAAACCGACCGCCAGGGTCGGTTTGTGACCAGACCTCGGGCTAGGGCGTCGAGGTGGGTGCCGCGGCCGCGAGCTGGGCGGCGATGACCGCCTGCACGGGGCCGAAGTGGAACCAGTGCCGCACCGGCTTGCGGAGCCGTGCGGTGCGCGGCACCGAGAGCGAGCCCTTCACCACCAGTCGCTGGCAGGCCGGGGTCTCGTGGACGACGACCTTGCCGGGCGTGCGGCCCTCCTCGAGCAGGGCGAGGGCCGGCGTGGCCCAGTGGCGCAGGGCGGTGTGCCGCTCGGGCAGGGTGGACTCGAGCACGCAGGCCTGAGGCGCTCGGCCGACCGCCTGGTCGAGCCGGGTGACGAGCCGGTGCCACCCCACGCTCTGCCCGATCAGGACCGCTGAGAACACCACCCCGCTGAACCCCACCACGAACGCCGCGGTGGGCGGCGCCAGGCCCCGGCTGCGCCCCTCGGACGGGAGCGGGTCGCCGCTCCCCTGGGGCAGCACCCCGTCGAGCAGCGCCCACACCACCAGCGGGAGCGCGAACACCAGCACGAACGAGCGGTAGTCGAGCGCCTGCCACCAGGCCCGGGCGCTGCTCCCCCACCCGATCATCAGCCCCCCGGCAGCGACCAGCAGCAGCATGCCTGTCCACGAGATGAGCGCGACGTGCACCGGACGCGCGCCCCCCGCCCGGTCGCGGCGGCGCCACCCGATGAGCAGCGCCGCCCCACCCACCGTCGTGAGCAGGACCACCGCGAGCGGCACCCCGTTCACCGCGTGCCGCCACTGCGCCACGATGTCGGCCCGCTTGGGCACCTCGCTGTCGATCCCGGCCGACGTCAGCACCTGGCGCGCCACGGCCACCACGAGCAGCACGCCCGCCTGGCGCCACGCCGAGGTCCGATCCGCCGGGCGCCGCCAGCCCACCACGAAGCCCACCGCCGCAGCCGTGCCGAACACCAGGCTGGTCATGGGGTGCAGCAGGAACAGCAGCGCCACGAGCGCCCCGAACGCCCAGCGGTTCCACCGGTAGCCGGTGATGAGCGCCAGCACGAGCGGCCACACGAACTGTGCGGCGA
>JADGOP010000410.1 GCA_017882935.1 Actinomycetota bacterium | reverse complement strand
CCGAGGCCTGCTCGGGGTCGGCCACCGCGGGCGTGCCGCGGGCCGGCGTGCGGTCGCGGGTGGGCAGTGCGGGTGCCGGCTCCTGGGCGACGGGCTCGGCCTGCCGCTCCGGCGCGGACGCAGGCTCGGGGGCGACCTGGGCGACGGGGCCCGGGTCGTCGTCGCCGGGCAGCTCGTCGACGAGCACGGCAAGGGGAACGGGGGCGTCGCTGTCGGCCTCGGCCTCGGCCTCGCCCTTGGGCTCGGGCGCGGCAGCCGAGCCGGCCGGTGCCGTGGGCACGGTGTCGACGCTCAGCGGCGGCACGGGCTGCACGGTGAAGCTCTGCGGGTCGTCGACGAGCCGGCGCAGCACCTGGACCGTCTCGCGGACCTTGGCGCGGTGCTCGCCGAGGTGGCGGTCGAGCACGGTGATGTCGGCCTGCAGCCCGTTGCGCACGGCCTCGAGCTCGGCGAGCTCGGCGAGCAGGCGGCCCTTGGCCTCGTCGCTGGCGCGCTGGCTCTCGGCGGTGGCCGACTCGAGCGTGCGGGTGCGCTGCTCGTCGGCCTCGGCCGTGATGCGGGCGGCGTCCTCGCGGGCTTCGCGGATGGCGGCGTCGGCGGTGCGCTGGGCGAGCACGAGGGTGCGGCGCAGCTCCTCGTTGAGCTCGTCGGCGCCCTCGCCCGTGGCGACGGTCGGCGACTCGGCGGGTGCCTCGACCTTGGGCGGCGACGCCTGGACCTGTTGGGCCCGGGCCTCGGCCTTGCGCGCCCGGTCGACGGCGGACGACAGCTGCTCCTGCAGCTGGCCCACGGCCACGGCGACGCGCTCGAGGAAGTCGTCGACCTCGTCCTTGTCGTACCCACGCAGCGCGATGCGGAAATCGACGTCGTCGGTCAACAGCTTCGGGGTCAGTTCCATCTCCCGATCCTAGGCGCGGACGCTCCGCGCTCCTGGGATCCTGAGCGTGCGTTCACCCCAGGATCAGGTTCCGCACGAGGAGGATCGTGAAGAGCACGATGATGGGCGTGACGTCGAGGGGGCCCATGCTCGGCATGGCCCGGCGCACGGGCAGCATGACGGGGTCGGTGATGCGCAGCAGGAAGCGTTGCACCTGCCAGATCGGGGTGCCCTCACGGAGGGGGAACCAGCTCAGCAGGGCCATCGCGAGGATGGCGAGGGCATAGAGGCCGAGCAGGTCGGCGACGATGACCCCGAGGATGCCCGGGCCCGACGCGGCCAGGATCCCGAGCGGCGTCACCGGTCGGAGAATCCCCGCTCCTGCAGGCGGCGCCGCTCCTCTACCGACACCTCCACGTTGGAGGGCGTGAGCAGGTACACCTGGTTGGCGACCTTCTCCATCTGCCCGCCGACGCCGTAGCAGAGGCCACTGGCGAAGTCGATGAGGCGACGGGCGAGGTCACGGTCGGCACCCTGCAGGTTCATGATGACCGGCTGGTTGCCCTTGAACTTGTCGGCCACCTCCTGCGCCTCGTTGAACGAGATCGGGGTGACGACATGGGGTTTCGCGTTGGATGCCACGGGAATGGGTCGGACCACCTGGGGACGGGGTGTGGGAACGATCGCCGACGGGCCGAGGTCGGGCGAGTCGACGGTGCGGATGGCCCGGACCGCGCCGATGGCGGAGGGCTCGGGCGTGTCCTGGACCTGGACAGGCGGGCTGGGGGCCCCACGCCGGGCAGGAGGCGCGTCGTCGTAGCCGTCGTCGTAGGCGGCGTCGTAGTCGTCGTATTCCTCTTCGGGAGCGAGCCCCAGGTAGAGCATCGCCTTGCGCCACATCGTCGGCATGGTTCCTCCTGAACCCAGGGATCCTAGTTTCGCACGGTCGCGGCGCCGGAACGGGGACCGAACAGCACCCGCCCGAGTCGCACCAGCGTGGCACCCTCCTGCACGGCCAGCTCGAAGTCGTCGGTCATGCCCATGGAGCATTCCCGCAGGTCGAGCCCGTCGGCCAGGGCTCGCACCGTCGCGAAGCCGGCGCGGGCGGTCTCCCCCGCCCCGGCGGGCGCGATGCCCATGAGCCCCTCGACCTGCAGCCCGAGGTCGACGAGCTGGGCCACCAGGGGTGCGGTGGCCTCGGGCGGCACGCCGCCCTTCTGCGGCTCCCCCCACGCGGCGACCTGCACCAGGACCCGGGCGCCCGGGGCGTGCTTGGCGATCTCGACCCCCACCTCGGCCCGGTCGACGCTGTGCCAGCGGTGCACCAGCGTGCCCAGGAGGCGCACCTTGCGGCGCTGGATGCGCCCGAGGAACTGCCAGCGCGCGCCCTCGACCTGCTGCGCCTTGGCCACCAGCTCCTGGGCGTAGTTCTCGCCCACGTCGGGGAGCCCTGCGGCGAGGGCCTCCTCGACCGCGTCGACACCGAAGCCCTTGGTGACCGCCACCACGCGCACCCGGTCGAGGTCACCGCCCGCGGCCTCGATGCGGGCGCGCACCTCGACCAGCCGCTCGGCGACGCTCACGGCTCGAGCCAGACCACGCCGGCCAGGCGCGCCACGTCGGTGCGGGCGCGGTGGGAGTAGTGCACCGGGCTGCACGCGGTGCACACGCCCGAGTCGACGAGGGTGGCCACGTGCGCCTGGGCCAGGGCGGCGCGCACCCCGGCGGTCAGGTCGAAGGCCTGCGTGCCCCAGGCGGTGGACCCGACGACGTTCGGGCCGAGCCGCACCGTGGCCGCCTCGAGGTCGGCGGCACCGAACTCGTAGCAGCGGGACCGGATGCAGGGACCGAGGTGGGCCTCGATGCGCTGGGCGCCGAGCTCCCGCATGGCCTCCACGGTCGCCTGCAGCACGCCCCCCACCAGGCCGCGCCACCCGGCGTGGGCGATGCCCACCACCGAGTCGGAGGTGAACGCCACCGGCGCGCAGTCGGCCGTGTACACCGCCAGCGCGGCCCCGGGCGTGGCGGTCACCGCGGCGTCGGCGGTGGCGCCGGCACGGTCGCCGGGCCCGTCGACCACCACCAC
>JADGOP010000409.1 GCA_017882935.1 Actinomycetota bacterium | reverse complement strand
AAGCTCTCGCTGTCGTTCTACGGCAAGCGGCCCGGCCCGGGCATGAAGCTCGACAAGCTGAGCCTCCAGTTCGCCCTCCACGAGACCGGCCGCACCGCCGACGTGCTCGAGGCCTACGAGCGGCTCATCTACGACGCCATGGTCGGCGACCACACCCTGTTCACCACGGCCGAGGGCATCGAGCGACTCTGGCAGCTGTCCACGCCGCTCCTCGAGGACCCGCCGCCCGTCCGGCCCTACGCACCGGGCTCCTGGGGCCCCAACGCCATCCACCAGCTGGTGGCGCCCCATGCCTGGCGGCTCCCGTTCGAACGGGCCTGGCGCTCCAGCTGACCCGAGGCCGGACCTCCCTTCCCCGTTCTGCGTGCGGAAACCGTCGCTGAGCGACGGTTTCCGCACGCAGAACGGAGGGGTCGGCGGGATGACCTTCGCCCCTGGCCCGGCGGCCGTCGGTGGCGGAGGATGAAGGGACAGCGCCAGCACGAGGGGACGGCCATGAGCGCACGCATCCAGCCAGGCGGGGGCCCGACACCATGACCGACGAAGCGCACCCCGAGTTCCGCCTGGCCGTCGTGGGCGCCGGCTCGTGGGGCACCACCCTGGCCGGGCTCGCGGCGGGCGCGGCGGGCGGCGAGTCGGGTGGCCCGACGGTGCTCTGGGCGCGGGAGCCCGAGGTGGCCGACTCGATCAACCTGGCCCACGTCAACCCGCTCTTCCTGAGCAACCATCGACTGCCGGACGCGCTCCGGGCGACGACGTCGATCGCCGAGGCCCTCGATGGGGCCGACGCGGTGATCATGGCCGTGCCCTCACAGTTCTTCCGGGCCGTCTTCCGCGGGGTCGTCCCCCGACTGGCGCCCACCGCACCCGTCCTCAGCGTGGTCAAGGGCATCGAGCGCGGCTCGCTCCAGCGCATGACCGAGGTGATGCACGACGAGTCCGATCACGACCCGGCGCTCATCGGGGTGCTGAGCGGACCCAACGTGGCCCGCGAGATCGCGGCGGGGGAGCCGGCCGCCACGGTGATCGCGCTCGGCGACGAGGTGTGGGCCGACCGTCTGCAGCACCGCTTCGTGAGCCCGACGTTCCGCGTGTACACGAACCCCGACGTGGTCGGCTGCGAGATCGCCGGCGCGGTGAAGAACGTGATCGCGATCGCCGCCGGTGTGGCCGACGGGCTCGGCTACGGCGCCAACACCATGGCTGCCCTGCTCACCCGGGGCTTGGCGGAGCTGGTGCGACTGGGGACCGCCGTCGGGGGCCAGCCGCTGACCTTCCTCGGCCTGGCGGGCAACGGGGACCTCGTCGCCACGTGCAGCAGCGAGAAGAGCCGGAACCACCAGATCGGGTTCGAGCTGGGCCGCGGCCGCAGCATCGACGAGATCGTCGGGGCGATGCACATGGTGGCCGAGGGCGTGGAGACGGCGCCGTGCGTGCTGGCGCTGGCCGCACAGGTCGGGGTCGAGATGCCCATCGCCGCGCAGGTCCAGGCGCTCATCGAAGGGCGGTGTGCTCCTGCCGAGGCGGTGGAGCGGCTGATGGGGCGTCACGCCCGACCGGAGCTGGACGGACCGCTCGACCAGGACTGAGCGGCACCTCGGGCGGGGGCCCGGCCACGACCCTGCCCTGGTCGAGCCAGAGCCAGTGGTCGGCCTGCTCCGTGCCCTCGGTGCGGTGCGTGATCACCAGGGTGGTGCGGCCGTCGGCGGCGGTGAGCAGGTCGTGCATCACGTCGCGCGCGGTGTCGGGGTCGAGGTTGGCGGTGGGCTCGTCGAGCACGACGACCGGGCGGTCCGCCAACAGCACCCGGGCGAGCGCGAGCCGTTGGGCCTCGCCGCCGGACACCTCCGTGCCGCGGACGCCGACCATGGTGGCGAGGCCATCGGGGAGCTGCCGCGCCCAGGACCCGAGCCCGACCGCGGTGAGCGCGTCCCACAGCTGCCCGTCGGTGGCCTCGGGTGCGGCGACGCGCAGGTTGCGGGCGAGGTCGGTGGCGAAGAGGTGGGCGTCCTGCGCGCACCACCCGACGAGGCGGCGCACGTCGTCGCCCCGGAGCGTCTCGATGTCGGCGCCGCCCAGGCGGATCGAGCCGGCACGGGGCTGCAGGAAGCGGACCAGCGCTGCGGCGAGCGTGCTCTTGCCGGCGCCACTGGGCCCGCACAGCACCGTGCTGCTCCCCGCCGCGAGGGAGAAGCTCGCACCGTCGATGACGGGGACCTCGTCGCCCGGCCACGCGAGCACGAGGTCGCGCACCGCGACGTCGATCGGGCCGCTCGGACGCTCGACCGGGTGCGCGGGCTCGGGGAGGTCGGTGGGATCCGGCGCGATCTCGGTGAGGCGTCCGACCACGGCACGCAACGACGCGGCCCGGCGGGCGGACTCGGGCAGGCCACCGGTGACCTCGCCGAGGGACAGGCCCACGAGCACCAGTGCCGGGACCAGCAGCACGTCGAGGTGGCCTCCGTGCGACGCTGTCGCGCCGGTGAGCAGCAGGGCGGTGGCCAGCAGGCCGGCCGTGGCGAGCCCCAGGGCGTCGGCGATGCCGGCCGAGCGCGCCGACCGCTGCTGGGCGTGCTGCAGACGACCGTCGATCGCCTCGACCCGTGCGAGGCGCCCGCCGGTCGCGCCGTAGGCGGAGAGCTCCTCGGCGGCTTCGGTGAGGTCAACGACCTCGACGGCGAGCGCAGCCCGCTCGGTGGCTACGGCCGCGCCGGAGCGCTGGTCGAGGCGCACGCCGACGGCGGGGACGAGCACGCCCGCCAGCACCAGCGCGGCGGCCACGAGGGCACCGGCCACGGGCAGGACCAGTGTGGCGGCGACGGTGACCACCGCACCGGCGACCAGGGCCACGAGGGGTGGCAGGGCGGCGCGGAGCAGGAGCAGCTGCAGGTCGTCGAGGTCCGCAACGAGCCGCGAGAGGACCTGGCCACCACCGAGGCGAACGAGGCGGGACGGGGCCATCCGCGTGAGGTTGCGGT
>JADGOP010000408.1 GCA_017882935.1 Actinomycetota bacterium | reverse complement strand
CCACGACGTCGTCGCGGAGCTGCACCATCGACCGCCACCAGGCGTCCTTCACGTTGCGGAGGAGGAGCACCCCGATGGGTCCGTAGTCGTACGTGGAGCGGAACCCGCCGTAGATCTCGGCGGACGGGAACACGAAGCCGCGCCGCTTGCACAGGTTCACGACGTTGTCCATCAGTTCCTCGGCCATGGGCGCAGCGTAGTGGTGGGCCCCAACCCGCCCCGACGGGGGTTCCCCGGCCGGCCGCACCGCAACCGGTATCGTTCCCGGCCGTGAGCTACGCCCCGTACGGATCCCCACCCCCCGGTTATGCCCAGGCCCCTGGCTACGGCACCGATCCCACCGCCGTCATGGGCCGCCGCTACCTCGCCTACATCATCGACTCGATCCTGGCCGGGATCGTCGTGGCGATCGTCGCCGGCAGCCTCTTCTTCAGCTCGAGCCACACCATCAGCACCGGCGGCGACTCGCGCTACTGCACCGACTACCCACCCACCAACCAGATGTGCATCCAGACGAACCCCAACGAGGCCCGGGTCGTCGACCGCGGCACCTTCATCGGGGGTGTCTACGGCACCGGCGCCGTCGTCTGGCTCCTCAACATGGTGCTGCTCGAGGGCATCGTCGGCGGCACGGTGGGCAAGCTGGCCTGCGGCATCCGCACGGTGAAGCACGACGGCTCGGTGTGCGGCATCGGACGCGCCCTCCTGCGCAACGTGCTGCTCATCGTCGACGCCGCGTGCCTGGCGATCATCGGCATCATCACCTCGGCGACCACGAAGGGGCACCGCCGCGTCGGCGACATGGCCGCCAGCACGCTGGTGGTCGCCAAGTCGCAGCTGGGCCACCCGGTCAACGTCCCCGGTGTCACCTCCCCGGTGTACGACGCCTACGCCACGGGCGGCTACCCCGGCGCCTACCCGGCGCCGACGGGCGGGTACGGCCAGGTCGGCGGGCCCTACCCGTCGGCCGGCACCTCCCCCGCTCCTGCGCAGCCCGAGTACCAGGCCGACACGCCCACGTGGGACGCCAAGCGCAACGCGTACATCCAGTACGACACCGCCCGCGGCACCTGGCTCGAGCACGACACCGTCACCGGCGAGTGGAAGCCCATCAGCCAGTAGCCCCGCCTGCCGCGAATGTTCTGTGGGAAATGCCGTCACGCGGCCACGTTCCCCGTTCGCTACAGCAAGCACGCTCCGCGTTCGCTGAAGTTCCCCCCAGAAGCACCCGTTTTCCGGGGCTTCCCACAGAACATCCGCGAGCAGGGTCTGGCGGTCAGATGAGGCCGACGGACTTGAGGCGGCGCTCGAGGTGGATCTCGATGGTGCGCGTGGCGAGCTGGTCGAGCTCCTCCACGGCCGGTGAGTCCGGCGCGGCCAGGGCCACCGCCAGGCGCCCGCCGAGCACCTCCTGCAACAGGGCGAGCGCGTCGGGCGACAGCGGCACGCCCCGGCGGTGCTCACGGCACAGCACCCCGCCCTCGAGCAGGTCGAAGGCCACCAGCTCGTCGGTGCGCCCGCACGCGGCGCAGGCGTCGATGACCGGTCGCACGCCGTCGTGGTCGAGCAGCTTGAAGAAGAAGGCGGGCACGACCAGGTGCTTCCCGCTGGCGTCGAGCGTGCGCAGCGCGCCGAGCAGCATCTGGTACAGCCGACCGTCGGGCTCGCGCTCCTGGGCCAGCTGGTCGATCACCTCGAGCATGCTCACGGCGCGGGTGAGGCGGTCGAGGTCCTCGCGGATCGCCCGGAAGTGGTCGACCGACTCGACCTGCGTGACGATGTCGAGCTCGCGACCCTGGTAGAGCTGCACCGCCACGTGGCTGGTGGGCTCGAGCCGCGACCCGAAGCGGCTGGCCGTCTTGCGCACGCCCTTGGCGACGGCCCGCACCTTGCCGTGCTGCTCGGTGACGAAGGTGATGATGCGGTCGGCCTCGCCCAGCTTGTAGGTGCGCAGCACGATGCCGTGGTCGCGGTAGAGCACGGTCAGGCCCGCCCGCTCACGAGGGCTCCTGCACCCCTCCGAAGCGTCGCTCGCGGGACTGGAACTCCCGTACGGCGTCGAAGAGGTGCTGGCGGCGGAAGTCGGGCCACAGCACGTCGGTGAAGACCAGCTCGCTGTAGGCCTGCTCCCACAACAGGAAGTTGGAGATGCGGAACTCGCCCGAGGTGCGCACCACCAGGTCGGGGTCGGGCATGTGGGGGTCGTACAGGTGGCGCCGGAGCGACTTCTCCGTGATCTTGTCGCCGGTGGCACCTTCGGCGACGAGCGCCCGCACCGCGTCGATGATCTCGGCCCTGCCGCCGTAGTTGAAGGCGACGGTGAAGACCATGCGGGTGTTGTGCCTGGTCTGCTCGGTGGCCTCGTCGATGCGCCGCAGGAGGCGCCTGGGCACCCGCCAGTCGCGGCGACCGATGAACTGGATGCGCACCCCCTTGGCGTGGAGGTCGTCGCGGTGCCGCTTGAGGATGCCCTCGTTGAAGCCCATGAGGTAGCGGACCTCGTCGGGCGGCCGCTTCCAGTTCTCGGTGCTGAACGCGTAGACCGTGAAGTAGTCGAGCCCGAGCTCGAGCGCGCCCTCGACGGTGTCGAAGAGGGCGTCCTCACCGGCGGCGTGGCCCTCGGTGCGCTTGAGGTTGCGCTGCTGCGCCCAGCGGCCGTTCCCGTCCATCACGCAGGCGACGTGACGGGGCACGCGGTTCGGGTCGATCCCCTCGGGCATCACGCGCTGCAACCTACTGGTCTCCGGGGGCACCACCGGAGCGCGCCCGGCGCACCGACACGGCGGCGATCACGCCGTCGGCGGCTCGTAGACGAGGGCGTCGAACTCCCAGTAGGCCCGCAGCCACATCAGCTTGCCGCTGCCGTCGGGTGCCAGGCGGTAGGTCGACACCGCGTCGACGACGGAACGACCGCCGTCGGGGAAGGTGGAGGTGATGGTCACGACGTTGGCGCACTCGTCGCCCTGGGCGTAGGACTCGCGC
>JADGOP010000407.1 GCA_017882935.1 Actinomycetota bacterium | reverse complement strand
GGTCATGCCGATGGCACGCAACATCGCGCGGGCAGGCGCCCGCTCGAATCCGTCGGTGACCTCGCCGGAGCGGGGCTTGATGTTGACCTTGGTACCGGCGTCGTCGGGCATGGCGGCGAGGATACGCCCGGGTCCGGGCTGCGCCCCAAGAGTTCCGGGTCGCACCGGCGGGGAGGCGGGCTCACCGGTCGCCGTCGACCCCGTAGGATCACCCCGATGGCCGACCCAGCGACCCCCGCGTCGGCCACTGCGACCCTCGCCGCCGGCGGTGTCGGTGACGGCGTCGCGCCGGTCGTCGAGGGCCATGACCTGGTCAAGCGCTGGGGCAGCACCTCGGTGCTGATCGGTACCGACCTCACCATCGGCCCCGGTGTCACGGGGCTGCTCGGCTCGAACGGCGCGGGCAAGACCACGCTGCTCGGCATGATCCTGGGGCTCTCGCCCCCTGACTCGGGCGAGCTGCGGGTGCTCGGCCTCGACCCCACTACCGCCGGGCCCGAGGTCCGGGCGCGCATCGGGTACAGCCCCGAGCACCACCGGCTCCCATCCGACGTGCGCGTCCACGACTTCGTGCGCCACATCGCCGAGGTGCACGGGCTGCCCAAGCGGGCCGCCATCAACCGGGCCAGCGACGTGCTGTGGCAGGTGGGGCTCGGTGAGGAGCGCTTCCGGCCCCTCGGCACCATGTCCACGGGTCAGCGCCAGCGCGCCAAGCTCGCCCAGGCCATCGTGCACGACCCCACGCTGATCCTGCTCGACGAGCCCACCGACGGCCTCGACCCGGTGCAGCGCGACGACATGCTCGACCTCATCCGGCGCGTGGGGCGCGACTTCGGCATCCACGTGCTGCTGTCGTCGCACCTGCTCGAGGAAGTCGAGCGCGTGTGCGACGGGGTGATCATCCTGCGCGACGGCGTGGTGGCCGAGTCCGGCGCGCTGAGCTCGCTCCGGGGTGCGAGCCGGGGGCTCCTGGTCGAGGTGACCGGCACCAACGCGCAGGTCGAGGCCCTCATCGGTGCGATGCGGGCGGCCGGCGCTGCCGTCGAGCTCGACGGCACCCGGCTGCTCGTCTCCGCCGCCGACGCCGCAGCCGACCCCGACGTGCTGCACGACCTCGTGCGCGACTCGGTGGCCGCGCACGACGTCGGGCTGCTGCGGCTCCAGGCCCGCACCACCACCCTCGAGGACGTCTTCCTGGGGATGGACCCGTGAGCGCCATCCCGCCCCCGCCGCTCCCCCCCTCGGTGCCCGGCGCCGGCGTGGCGGTCGGGGCGTTCGGCACCGGCGAGGCGCGCATCCTCGAGCGCGGCTACCGCCGCTACGACGGCCCCCGCCTGGGTCGGGCCTCGTCGGTCCGCACCGTGGCGAGCCACGCCATCCAGCGGGTGCTCGGCATCAAGCGTCCCGCCTGGGCCAAGGTGCTCCCGGTGGTGGCCATCGCCATCGCCTACATCCCGGCCATCGTGTTCGTGGGCATCGTGGCCCTCACGCCCAACGACCCCACCGTGCAGCAGCACGTCCCCACCTACGGCCAGTACTACGCCTACATCATCTCGGCCATCGCCCTCTTCGTGGCCATCGTGGCGCCCGAGGTGCTGTGCCCCGACCGCCGCACCGGCATGCTCGGGCTCTACCTCGCCTCACCGCTTTCTCGCGACACCTACCTCGTGGGCAAGGCCATGGCAGTGGCGGCGGTGCTCGCCACCGTGTCGATCGGCCCCCCGTTCATCATGATGATCGCCTTCAGCGTGCAGGGCCACGGCCCCGTCGGCCCGGGCGACCTCGTCCTCACCGCGCTGCGCATCATCGGCGCCGGCGCAGCGATCACGATCTTCTTCACCGCCATGTCGCTCGGCATCTCGAGCCTCACCGACCGCAAGGCCTTCGCCTCCGCGGGCATCATCCTGGCGCTGCTGGTCACCGCGGCCGTGTCCGGCGCACTACAGGCCAACGGCAGCCCGACCTACGAGCTCCTCAACTTGTTCCACCTCCCGTTCGACCTCGCGGTGGCGATCCACGGCGGGCCGAGCAGCGGCGCCCGCTTGAGCGTGCTCGAAGCCACGGGTGCCACGCTGCTGTGGACGCTCCTGTTCGCCGCGGTCGCCCGCTTCCGCTACGCCCGGCTCCAGGTGACGCGATGACCAGCATCCCGCCGCCTCCGCCGCCCCCGGCACCGCCGCCCGCTGCCGCCGGCGACGCCGGGCCCTGGTCACCCTCGTGGGGCCCGGCGCACCCCCTCGGCCTGCCTCCCCCACCCGCCGACGCGCGCCCCATCCCAGCCCCGTTCGTGGTGGTCGACCAGGTGTCGAAGTGGTTCGGCGGCGTGGTCGCCGTGTCCGAGGTCAGCTTCGCGGTCGGTCCCGGCGTCACCGCTCTGCTCGGCCCCAACGGCGCCGGCAAGTCGAGCCTGCTGCGCCTGCTGTGCGGGCTCACGCCACCCTCACAGGGCTCGGTCACCATCCACGGCGCCAACCCGCGCACCGACGCGGCGGTGCGGGCGCGCATCGGGCTGGTGCCCCAGCAGGAGACCATGTTCGACGCGCGCACGGCCCGGGAGTTCGTGCGGCTCACCGCCATCCTGCACGGGGTGGAGCAGGCCGACGCGGCCACGGTCGCGGCGATCCAGGAGGTCGAGCTCGACCCCGACGACCCGCGCACCATCTCCAGCTACTCCAAGGGCATGCGGCAGCGGGTGAAGGTGGCGCAGGCCCTCGTGCACGGGCCCGACGTGCTGGTCCTCGACGAGCCGCTCACCGGGCTCGACCCGCGCCAGAGACGCCACCTGATCGGCCTGTTCGAGCGGCTCGGCGAGGAGGGCCGCTGCGTGGTGGTGTCGAGCCACGTGCTCGAGGAGGTCGAGCGCTTCGGCTCGCGGGTGCTGGTGATGGCGCAGGGGCGGCTGGCAGCCGAAGGCGACTTCCGCGCCATCCGCGAGCTCATGGACGACCGCCCGCACCGGCTCCGCATCACCACCGACCAGCCCG